>JAZFPY010000051.1:0-7477 GCA_036444875.1 Woeseiaceae bacterium
ACTGTCTGCGAAGAGTCCATGTGCCCGAATATCGGCGAATGCTGGAATAACGGCACAGCGACCATCATGGTTATGGGGTCAGTCTGCACCCGGGCCTGCCGATTCTGTGCGGTCGATACCGGTAATCCGAAGGGCTGGCTGGACGACGAAGAGCCTGAAAACGTCGCGCGCGCCGTCAAGCTCATGGACCTCGCATATATTGTCCTGACGTCCGTCGACAGGGACGATCTGGCTGACGGTGGAGCGAGTCATTACGCAGCCTGTGTCAAGGCAATCAAGAAACTCAATCCGAATACGGCGGTTGAGGCGCTGACGCCCGACTTTCAAGGTGTGCTGAAGGACGTCGAGCTGGTGGTCGATTCGGGGCTCGAGGTTTTTGCACAAAACATTGAGACTGTAAAGCGCCTTACCTACCCAGTCAGGGACGCGCGGGCGAGTTATGAACAGACACTGAGCGTACTGGCCCACGCGAAAACACATCGAAATGATATCCTGACGAAGACCAGCCTGATGCTCGGGCTTGGAGAACGCGACCATGAGATTATGGAAACCATGGATGACCTGCGTAAAATCGGCGTCGATATCCTGACGCTGGGGCAATATTTAAGACCTACGCCAAACCACCTCGCCGTTGAACGATACGTGATACCCGACGAGTTCGAAGCGTATCGACAGGAGGGCCTCGACAAGGGTTTCGTGGAAGTCGTTGCCGGGCCACTGGTTCGGTCAAGCTATCGGGCCGAGCGCGTGCTTCAAAAAAACAACGTCGGAATCGCAATCTGAACCTCAATATCCGGGCTTTGCCCGTACACCAAGTGAACCTATGATCGAATTTATCGCCGAATACGGCCTTTTCCTGCTTAAAGCGGTGACGATTGTCGGCGCTATCGTCATCGTTGTTGGAACCGTCGCCGCCGCCGGCCGCAAGGCCGCCATGCACGAAGGCCTGGAAATCGAACACCTGAACAAGAAGTACCAGACCCTGGCGAGCGCTCTGAGGCAGGCGATCCTCAAGAAAGCCGATCGGAAGGCACAGGTCAAGGCGGACAAGGAAAAGGCCAAGGCCGAAGCCAAGTCTGCCGACACGCGGCCGCGGACTTTTGTCATAGATTTCAAAGGCGACTTGAAGGCAACTGCAGTTGCATCACTCCGCGAAGAGGTAAGCGCCATTCTCGAAGTGGCCGGGCCGGATGATCAGGTCGTTGTCCGCCTGGAGAATCATGGCGGTATCGTCCACGAGCACGGCCTCGCTACCTCGCAACTCGTGCGCATTCGGGATCAGGGCATTCCCTTGCTCGTTTCGGTGGACAAAATGGCCGCGAGTGGCGGTTACCTGATGGCATGTGTCGCCAACAGGCTCATCGCAGCGCCGTTCGCAATACTCGGCTCGATCGGTGTGATCGCCCAGTTGCCAAACTTCAACCGGATGCTGGAAGAGCATGGCATCGACTTCGAGATGATTACGGCCGGCGAACACAAACGAAATGTAACGATATTCGGCAAGAACACGGACGAGGACCGCGCCAAGCTCAAAGAGGAACTCGAGGATGTCCACAGCTTGTTCAAAGATGTCGTCGGCAGATACCGCCAGGAGCTGGATCTCGAGAAAGTGGCCACCGGCGAGCATTGGTACGGCACCAGGGCGCTGGAACTTGGGCTGGCGGACGAGCTCAAGACGAGCGACGAACTGCTCGCCGGGCTCGCCAAGGATCGAGACCTCTATCGTGTGAGCTACAAGATCAGGCAGCCATTGCAGAAAAGAATACTGGCGAGTGTCGACACGCTTCTCGAGAAAGCCGATGCAGCAAGCTGGCGCCGCCGCTTCGAATCGCGTTTGCCACGCTCGTAAACGGCGAGGACTTCGAAACGTTAAGACCGTTGCATGTGTTGGCGCTTGCCGGGAACCCTGCAGCAGAGGCCCTGTCTTAGTAATGATGCATCGTGTGATTTCAGTCTGGCGCGGGCGTAGCCGGAGTCGGCTATAATCCGTGCACAGCCGCGAGGAGTTAAAATGTTCAACCTACGCTACAAAGCCCTGATTCTTATAACGTTTTTTGCGTCTCTCGCTGCCGCCTGTACAACTTCTCCGACAGGACGCAGCCAGATGATCCTGAAGTCGGATACCGAGCTTGAGGCCCAGGCATCCAAAGAGTTTGCGAAACTCAGAGCCGAAGCGCCTCTCGTGACCGACCGGGCAACCATCGACTATGTCGCCTGTGTCGCGACCAACATCGTCGATTCGCTGGAGGGACCCGAGGCAAAATTGAACTGGGAGCTGGCAGTCATCGACAGCCAGGAGCAAAATGCGTTCGTCATGCCGGGGGGCAAGATCGCGGTGTATGAGGGTATTCTGAGCGTTGCGACAAACCAGGACCAATTGGCGGCCGTCATCGGACACGAGGTTGCGCATGTGACGGCTCGACACGCGAACGAGCGTGCATCGCGGGGCGAATTCACAGACATCGGTGTCTATATCGCCGCGATCGTTCTGGGGCAGGGGCATAGTGGATTTACACAAACCGCCTACGAAGGCCTGAATGCGGGTGCCCAGCTAGGTATTTTCCTGCCGCATACGCGGGCGCAGGAATCCGAAGCCGATGTACTCGGCCTCCAGTACATGGCCAAAGCCGGCTTCGATCCGCGTGAGAGCGTTGAGCTGTGGAAGAAAATGCAGAAGGAGCACGAGGACAGTGCGCCACCGGAGTTTCTGTCCACGCACCCGTCAAGCGAAACACGTATCGAGGCACTGATATCGCAGTATCCGGGCGCGCTGGCCCTGATGAACGAGGCCAAGGCCCAGGGCAAGAACCCGAACTGCTCGAGGTAATGACGACAGTCGATACCGCTTCGTCTGAGCAATCGTTCAAGGACCATTTCTCGGGCCACTCGCGCTCGTACGCCGAATTCCGTCCCACCTATCCGGAATCATTGTTCGGTTTCCTGGCAGATTGCTGCGCCAGGCGGCAGCTCGCCTGGGACTGCGCGACCGGCAACGGCCAGGCTGCGCGGGCGCTTACCCAATACTTCGAGCAGGTCATCGGAACCGACGCGAGCGAAGCCCAGATCCAGTCGGCCAAAAGCAAGCCCGGGATCGAGTTCCACGTCGCCAGAGCAGAGGAGTCCGGCCTGGATGACAATTCGATCGACCTGATTACCGTCGCACAAGCACTACACTGGTTTGATATCGCGAGTTTCTTCGACGAGGCCCAAAGGGTTCTCGCCCCGGGCGGTGTGCTGGCAGTCTGGTCCTATGAAAGATGTTTTGTCGATCCGGATTGCGACCTGCTGATCAACGAGCTCTATGCCGATATCCTGCGCAGTTACTGGCCGCCAGAGCGCAAGCTGGTCGAGGAGGGTTACCAGAGTATCGAGCTGCCAATGCCGTCGATTACGCCGCCCGAATTCGCCATGGAGATCGACTGGATGGCTGAAGAAATGCTCGGCTACCTCCGGACCTGGTCAGCGTCCCGGCGATACTTCATGGACAAAGGATCTGATCCCGTGTCGCTGATCGAGGCTCGGCTCCTTGAGGCATGGGGTGCAGGTACCCGCCAGGTCTCGTGGCCACTGAATCTCAAGATCGGCCGTGCCTGAATAGTGTCTACGGGCATTTTCTGAGAAAATCAACCGAATTCTGGATGCCGGTTAGCGCATTGCCAAACAAGAACCCCCCATTATTGCGGTTTCTGATGCTGTTCCTGGCGCTGCAGCTGGGCGGCTGTATGACAATTCAAGACTTTCTCGACGCGAGACAGCGTGGGGAGCGACCGACGGCATTGCCGATCGAAAAGCGGCCGCTGCTCGAGCCGATCAGCCGAAATTACTTCGTTCTGGAATCACCTGAACAGACGGTCGTCGGTGAACCACAGATCGTATTTACTCGCGAGTCAGACACGTTTTCAGACCTGGCACGCGAGTATGGGCTCGGCTATGACGACCTCGTTGCGGCAAATCCGGACATCGATCCCTGGTTGCCTGGAGAAAACACGCCGGTGTTACTGGCGACGCAATACGTGTTGCCGGACACGCCCCGGCGCGGCGTCATTCTGAATATCGCGTCGAAGCGCCTGTTTTACTACCCGGCAGTCGGCGAGGGCGAACCAGTCCAGGTCCTGACGTATCCGATCGGCATCGGCCGCGTCGGCTGGGAAACGCCGCTCGGTGAAACGACTGTGGTTGCGAAAGCGCGTGATCCCCACTGGTATGTGCCCTGGTCCGTTCAGCAGGAACATAAGGAGAGTGGCGACCCGCTGCCATCGGTCGTGCCGCCGGGTCCGGACAATCCGCTCGGCTCCCACGTATTGCAACTCGACCTGCCCGGATACCTTATTCACGGCACGAATCAGCCGTATGGTATTGGCATGCGCGTCAGCCACGGTTGCGTGCGCCTTTATCCGGAAAACATCGAGCGCCTTTATTCGATGGTTGACATCGGCGAATCGGTCACCATCGTCAACGAACCGTTTCTTGTCGGTTGGCTGGAAGGCGAGTTCTATCTGGAAAGCCACACTCCGCTGGAGGATGATGCCGTAACGGCGGACGAGCGCTTGCAAAAGATTTTCGACAGGGCGAGGAATAGCTCCGGCGCGTTTAACGATCAGGTTGAGCGAGACTATGCAAGGGCAATTGCGGGCGATGCGCTCGGCGTGCCCGTCCGGGTTCTGCTCGGCGACGCCGATGAGCTTTATGGAAGGGCGCGCTTGGTTCGAAACACTGTCGAGATCGATCCGGACGCACCGACATTGGCCGAAATCAGGGAAATTCTGGATGCGCCAGTCGGGCTTGGGGAATCAGACGATGCGGTCAGGCTGGTCGAATAAAGATATTTGCCGCCGTCGTCAAAGTACAAAGCCCTGCAGAAAAAAAGCTACTCGAAATAGCGCATGAACTCCGGAGGTAAAGCGGCTTGGTCCAGCGGTTCGCCACCCGGCACCGGCAGCTCTGCGGAACTGTAAGTATTCCAGAACAGGAATTTCTTATCCGCCAGTTCCGGATTATCGAGATCGCTTAGCAATGCCGCCATCGCTTTGCCGGTATAGGTTGTCTCAAGTTTGATATCCAGTTGATCTTCCGCGAACTGTACAGCGGCATCTGTCGCAGCATCTGCCCTGGCGTAACCGCCCGCGAAAAATTTATGGCGCACGACGACCCTGACCCGGCTCTCGAGGTCAGCGGGGATTTTGTCGTCTATCCGCCGCAGCATCAGCGCAGTCTTTCCTATGAGTCTGTGCAAAGCTTCCTCGTTCATGATCTCAGGGTCGGAAACGCGTACCGCCTGAACTTCGGTCGGTAGTTCAGCAAGTGCAAGCCCTATCGCGAGGCCGGCAGCCGTGCCCATCGTTCCGGTCGCGACATAAAGCCGGTCCGGTGCCGCAACGATGCCTGTGGCTACCTGTTCGGCGAGTTCCAGCCCCGCGTTGACGAGGCCAATTGCACCGAGCCACGAAGATCCACCCATTGGCACGACCCAGGCATTCTTGTCCCAGAGGTGCTGACGCAGAGTCGCAATTCGTTTTGCGTACGATCCTCCGTATCTCACCAGGTCGGTGCCGTTCCTGATGTGCATATTGAGCGTCGCGGGTACTATCGGCGTTTTTGCCTGATGCGACAGGAAGCAAGTGCAGTCAAGACCCAAATGTTGAGAGTAGAGCGCAGTTGCCAGGGCATGATTGGAACCGACGGAACCGAACGTCGCGATCCGACTGCGATGTTTTTCGCGAGCATGGTGTAACAGGTATTCGAGCTTGCGAACCTTGTTTCCGCCATACAGATCGCCGGTCAGGTTGTCATGCTTTATCGATAGCAAATGTCGGCCGGACGGATGATCGACCGTGATATCGCTTACGGGCGTCGGCAGGTTCGCCAGGCTCTCCCGTTTGAGAGTCTCCCCAGCCTTCGGGAACAACGCGGACAAGTAATCAGTATCTGACATAGCGATCCTGCAATGGTGCTGTGCAAGTCTAGTCGAGACGCGTGTGAATCGCTAACTGTCGCATTATTTGCGCTGGTTGGCATCTCGTTGCGGCACCATTACACTACGCGCACAGAAATCTGACTCATGATCGCGGAGATAGGTTTTGTCAGATGCTCAGGATGGTGGCATCACGGTCACCGAAATCGCGTCGATGGGCCAACCCATCGATGTCTCACCCGACACCATAGCCGCTTTCATCGGCCGTGCGCTCCGCGGCCCCCTAAACACACCGATTCTTATCAACAATTTTGCCGGCTTCAATCGGCGTTTTGGTGGTCACTGGCGTCACAGCAGCCTCGGACCGGCCGTCAAACAGTTCTTTGAGCACGGCGGTCGGGAGCTCTATATCGTTCGCGTCGCGAATAACGTCCGCGGGGCGATGATCTGTTTGCCGGCGAAAGGGGGCGTTGTGGTGTTGCGTGCGCTCGAGCCCGGGTCGACTGAAAACATTCGAGCAGCGATCGACTACGACGGCATTGATGATGAAGACGAACAACACTTCAATCTAACCGTTCAACGAGTGGCACCGGACAGTGGCTTCGTGGCCGACCAGGAAATCTACCGTCGCCTGCACTGTGTAGAAGGTGAAAGTTCATTTATGGGCGACGTGTTGTTGGGCTCTTCGCTTGTGCGCGCAGGAATACCGTTACCTGGCGGCCGTCCGATGGCGACAACGGGATCCGGATCCCAGTTTGGGTCCACTTATGTCGGGCACGCTCAACACGGCAGCGATGGCAACGCATTATCTGATTACGACTTAATTGGGTCCGCATCAAAAGGTACCGGCCTGTTTTCCCTGAACCAGATCGAGCATTTCGATCTTCTCTACATGCCGCCGCCTGGCAGGCATATGGACCTGGGCCCGGCCGCGATGTTGGCAGCGGAGCTCTATTGTCGAAAACGGGGAGCCATGTTGATCATGGATCCGCCCGAGAGCTGGTCATCTGCCCAGGATGCGATCGCCAGCATCAGGGGTTCCGGCTACTCGAGCCCGAATATTCTTGCCTACTATCCACGCATGCGTTCCAGGCAGGACGAAGAGTCGGCACCACATGCGGCCGGGGGCGCGATCGCGGGACTGCTTTGCAAGCTCGACAGAACTGAGGGCTCCTGGCAAGACCTGGATCAACACGCACTCGGTTTCAGCAGGACGCTCGGACCGGCTACGGAAGTGACGTTTGATCAAGCCCGATTGCTGGTCAAGGAAGGATTGAACGTGATCGCGGGCAATGCGGGGGGGCGTGCAACACTGTGCGGCTCTGTCACCCTGGGGCGCGGCACCCAGATGGAGAGGAAGTTTACGAGCCTGACCGTCAGAAGACTTTGTCTGACGATTACGAACGCGATAGAACGATCAACACGATGGGCTGTTTTCGAGTCGGATGCGACACGGGTTACGGAGAGAATTCAAGCACAGGTGCATGCCTACATGTGTTACCTGGCGGACGCCGGTGCATTCCTTGATGATCATTTTCTTGTTCAATGCGATGCTGGTCTGCAGTC
>JAZFPY010000052.1:0-2272 GCA_036444875.1 Woeseiaceae bacterium
CGCACTTCCGATCTGTCAGGCTGTGCCTCGGCTACTCCTCGATCTTGAAGGTGATTCGGGTCTTGACGCCGGAGACCTCGACCGGCTGGCCATCCACGACGCGTGGCTTGTACTTGAACTTCAGCACTGCTCTCGATGCAGCGCGGTCAAAAAGGCTGCTGGTAGAGAACATGATGATAGGATCCTTCACGGTACCTGCTGTCGTGACCGTGAAAGACATATCGACATAACCTTCGATGCCTCGAGACAGCGCCCGAGCGGGATAAACCGGCGCGACGCGCACGATCGGCAGGTAATCGCCTTCGGCGATGTTCATTGCACCGGGGCCACCAATGTCAACGTTTGCGGCGACCGTCGGCGGCGCAATGTTAATCGTCGGTGCATTCGGATCAATATTATCCATGTCTTGTGGCGGAATATCAGGCGGCACCTCGGGCGGCTTCGGCGGCTTCTCGGGCGTTATGTCTTCGGTATTGAGGTTTTCATTCCGTTTGATGCGCACGAACTCGAGCGTGTGCCGGTCACGGGGCGTGCTTAGAGCGCTCTCGCCGAATTCGATCAGCAAATGCATTATGAATAACAGGCTCAGAGTGACCAGGGTTCCGGAAACGATGGCGAATATGTATCTGCCTAGCATTGATTAGCTCTCCTGTACGATTGCCGCAAAAAAAGGCCAATAACAACCGATGCCGAGTATGCGGAGCTGTTTATACGTCTGACACCGGATACGGCGGTCGGTTCCTAATCTATATTGGCGGCGATAGATACGTTATACACCCCCGCCTGGCGCGACGCATCCATCACAATGACCAGCATTTCATTGGTCGATTTCTTGTCCGCCTGAATGACGACCGAACCCTTCGGATTCTCCGCGTGCAGCCTTTCGATATTGGCGCGGACAGCCCGCGGATCGATCAGTCGGCGGTCGATCCAGATCTCATCATTGGCACTGATGGCGATCAGGATATTGGCGTCTTCAACTCTCTGTGCTGTCGGCGCATCGGGCCGGTTAACGTCGATACCCGCTTCCTTGATAAACGAGGCCGTTACGATGAAGAAAATAAGCATGATGAAAACAACATCCAACATCGGTGTGAGGTTGATTTCATTTTCCTCCTCGTCAACGCCCATTCCTGCATTTGATCTACGCATTTGTATATCCCTTCTAGTGGTCCATCGTGAGCGAATCCTCGAGGAATTCGACCTCACGCGCCGCACGGCGGCTAAGCAAAGTGACGAGAAGAACTCCCGAGAGAGCACCAACCATGCCCGCCATTGTCGGCACGGTAGCCTGCGAGACACCGGCAGCCATCGCCCGGACATTTCCGGAGCCAGATACCGCCATAACCTCGAACACCTTGATCATGCCGGTCACTGTGCCCATCAGACCCAACAGTGGGCACAAGGCCACCAGTGTCTGGATCATCGGAATGCCGGCATTTGTCGCCATGGAAAACCGCGAGATCATGAGCTCACGGATCTGATGTGCATTCCAGGACCTGCGCTCGCCGCGCGCCTCCCAGGCATCGTGAATCTCGACGGACATGGTCCTCATCGACGAGCGGAAATACACCAGGCGCTCGATAATCAGAACCCACATCGCGAAAATCGTGACTGCGATCACCCGCAAGATGGGGCCACCCAGTTCTATAAAGCTCCGGATGGCCTCAAAGGCGTCAGTCAGCCAAATCATTGCGTCTCCTCGTCAGCCCGCTAGCCGTGCTTCTCAGAATGCTGGGCAATGATGCCGGCACTTTGTGAGTGGATGATATTGACGATCTTGCGGCTTTGGCCACTGACCAGTGTGTGGATCAGCACCATCGGAATCGCCACGACAAGTCCCAGCACCGTCGTCATCAACGCCTGTGAAATACCGCCGGCCATCATCTTCGGATCGCCCGCACCGTACAAGGTGATCACCTGGAAGGTCTTGATCATGCCCGTAACGGTGCCCAGGAGGCCCATCAGGGGCGCCACAACGGAAATCACCTTGATGAACAACAATCCCTTTGTCAGCGCCGGCATTTCTTTCAACGCCGCCTCACTCAACTTGAGTTCGACGGTTTCCGTATCGGCGTTGCGATTCGACTCGTAGGCTGCCAGAACGCGGCCAAGCGGATTATCGGTACTGGCTGTGTCGCGTTTGAGCTGGGCTGTCACTTTGCGGCCGTCGCTCGACAGGGCGATCCAGCGCCATATCGCGATCAAAAGGCCGATAATCCCCAGCGCGATGATGCAGTAACCGACGATACCGCCCTGATTGACCCGTTCG
>JAZFPY010000053.1:0-2516 GCA_036444875.1 Woeseiaceae bacterium
CAGGTATTGCCAGATACCTGGGCGTCTGAATCGGCGATTACTTGCGTGCGATTGGCTTATCGGTAAAAAGGCCAGGCGAATCGAACGGTGTTTTTCTGTTACAGCCCAAACCAATGCTTCCTGTGTCTTGCGATGCTAGATGACAATCTCTTTGGCAACCGGCCTGAGGTTGTAGTTCGAACTCATGACATAACCGTACGCGCCAGTGTTGGCGATCAAGAGCACGTCGTTTTCTTCGCAGGGCGGCAACAAACGATCGCTGCCAAGGCGGTCAGCGGTTTCGCAGATTGGCCCGACCACTGTGACGGCTTCCGTTGCGGCCTCATGGATTCTCGTGAGATTCACAATCTCATGGTAAGCACCGTATAACGCCGGTCGGATAAGAGAATTCATGCCGGTGCTTACGCCGACATAGCGCATGTCACCTTTGCCCTTGACTTGCGTGACCCGCGTAAGGAGAACACCGGCCTGGGCGACCAGATATCGGCCCGGTTCCAGCCACAGCTCATAACGGGGATAGGCCGCTCTAATCGCGCCCAGCGTTTCATCGAGCTTATCCAGATCAAACGGTTTGTCACCCGGCTTCTCGGGCACACCAAGCCCGCCCCCAAGATCCAGATACTTGACCGTATCGAATCGCTCGGCGACGGCTGCCAGTTGTACCGCAACCGTGCGCCAATTTTCGGGATCAAGCACGCCGCTACCGCTGTGTGCGTGAATGCCGATGATGTTGACGCCCGCTTTCTCGACGAGCGATACCAGCTCGTCTACCTCGAATCGGGGAATGCCGAATTTGGAATACACGCCCGCCGTCTTCACGTACTCGTGATGACCGCGTCCCTGCCCCGGATCGAGCCGGATAAAAAGATCTTGCCCTGCAAAAACCTCGGGCCACGCCTGCAACGGATGAAGATTATCAAGCGTTACCTGCAGGCCCTTGCTGATGCCCCACTCGTATTCGGATCGTGGGGCAAAATTGGGAGTGAATAAGACGCGACCCGGATCAAGATCGGGAATTAGCTCGAAGAGTCTTTCGACTTCGCCCGGCGACACGCACTCGAAATCGACGCCCAGCGTATTCATGAAACGCAGCAATTCGGCATTGAAGTTCGCTTTCATCGCATACAGCACTCGATCGACGGACTTCAGATTTTGCAGTCCGAGGGTTGCTTTCCTGATGCTGTCGGTGTCGTAAACGTATGCGTTGGTTTCGCTGTCTGCGAGTTTCAGCAGCTGCTCGCGCTTCTCGAGCCACCACGCCTGCTCCACTCGGGTCATGGGCTGCTCGCCACGGAATAAGCGCTCCCAGCTCGAACCGAATGCTGCGCTACCACCCGTTTCGCGAATGATCGATGCGTGCAGCTTGCGAACCAGGCGAGGCCCCTGCTCCTGGTCGATAACGAAACTGAAATTGAGATCGTTGGCCGCCTGCGTCACGAGATGGATTTTTTCTTCTTCGAATACCTGTAACGCCGGTGCCAGCCGCGGCAATATGG
The DNA here is from genome assembly GCA_036444875.1 of Woeseiaceae bacterium. Classification (GTDB taxonomy): domain Bacteria; phylum Pseudomonadota; class Gammaproteobacteria; order Steroidobacterales; family Woeseiaceae; genus JACZWL01. Next base: position 1,497 of record JAZFPY010000053.1, read on the forward strand.
TACGAATCTTTCGGCCGACCAGGCTCACTGCCGCGCAATTTGCGATGACACGCACTCGGCAGAGTTTTTCAAGGTCGGCGATCAGTGCGTTTTCGACCTCGTCGGGCAACATGCCGTCAGCCGTGTCGACAGATACTGTCACGTTGGTTTCCGACGTTGAAATGAGGTCAACCGAAACACCGTTCTTACTGAAACAGGCGAATGCATTGGCGAGAAAACCCACTTCCTGCCACATGGCAACGCCGTCCATCGAGATGAGTGTCAGACCATTACGAATCGAGATGCCTTTGACCTGTGGCTCGACTTCGCCAGTCACGGAAGAAACGACGGTACCTTGGATCGACGGCTCACTGGTGCAACGGACAAACAGTGGAATTCGATTCTTGCGCAATGGGGACAAGCTGCGTGGGTGCAAGACGGAGCTGCCCGTAGAGGCCATTTCTTGTGCCTCATCGAAATGCAGCGCAACGAGCAAGCGCGCAGACGGCACCAAGCGGGGATCTGCCGTGAACATCCCCGGGACGTCGGTCCAGATCTCAAGTCGTCGCGCCTGAAGTTTGGCCGCGAGATAGGCGGCCGATATGTCAGACCCTTGGCGGCCGAGCAAGACGGTGTCGCCCCGCGCATTCCGCGCGATGAAACCCTGCGTCACTATGACACGACCTGCCGCAGCCAACTCGTCGGCGAGCGCCGGATCCGCATCAAACTCGCAAGTCGCAGAGAGATACTGTTGGTTTTGCGACCGGCCGCTATGCGTAGCTGCCAGCAATAGCTGCCTGGCATCCCGCCAGTGGACATCGAATCCGGCTTCGGTCAGATAGGCCGCGCCGAGCAGCGTGGCCATGTGCTCGCCGATCCCCATGATGCGTGCACGGACCCGCACACTCGCTTCGCGCAGCAGCCGCACGCCTGCAATAAGTTCTTCAAGTTCCCGTAACGTATCATCCACAAGAGTGGGGACATGCAGAGCCAAAGCATCGATCAGGTCATAGTGCTGCTCGCGCAACGTGGCAATTTGCT
>JAZFPY010000054.1:0-2641 GCA_036444875.1 Woeseiaceae bacterium
CGTACTGCGCACGTATCTCGTCAAAAATGGCCAATGCATCCTTATAAAGGCCCGCTTCTGACGGCGAACCTGTACTACCGCCGTAACCGCGGTAGTTGACCAGATAAACGGCGTGTCCCGGAAAAATGTTTCTGAAATCCGGAATGTTACCGGAGACGTCCTCGGCATTGCCCCCAAAATAAATGATTGCATTTGGCCCGCCGACATTGGCCAGCCGCCAGATTTTCAGCGTTTCGCCATCGCTTTCGAGTCTGAAGGCTGTCACGTCCGGGACATGTACTTCGGGAGTCGGGTAATACATGACGCTACGTTGAGCCGCGTAAAGGAACACGCAGCATCCCGCATAAATCAGCACCACAATTGAAATGATCGTCACGACCGACCGCCTCATATCATTCGAGCCCCGGCTTATTCACCACCTGTCGGACCGTAGAATATCACCCAGGCAGCAAAATCATCGCTGAATTCCTCGAATCGATGAATATCGCCCGCCGAAACAAAAAGTGCTTCGCCGGGCTCGAACGGCTTTCTGTTCTCACCTTGAACAAAGAATCCCGTTCCTGACTGGATAACATAAATCTCATCCTGGTCATGCGGTTCCTGCGGGTCGGATCCCGCAGGTTTGTAAAACCCAAGCTCAAGCGTTCCATGCTGCAACAAGATGCCATAGATGCCTCGTTCGGACCCGGCAGCGATGCCTAATGCATGTTCGACGGTATATCTCTCAGTCATTTGTTGGCTCCGAGTATTGCTGCGAGACCGTCGCGACTGTCGCAGCACTCGCTCATGTCAACGCGTCCCTGAATTTTTGCCCGATGCCGCGCAGTCTGTCGACAGGCTCATTCGAGAATACTATGCGCACATATTGAGTACTGGCGCTCCCGCCCCAATTGACCATCGGCGTTGCCGCGACCCTTCCCTTCTCCAGCAGGCGCCTGGACGCTTCGGACCCGTCCATGCCAAGGGACGACACATCGACAAGAAATGACCAACCGCCATGCGGTGGCACGACCGTGAAATCTTTCAGCTCTTCGAGCAACACATCACGACGTTGCTGCCACTCCGCAACGCAAATCCTGATACCGTCGTTCGGGTCATTGATTGCCGCCGCAACAGCACCCATCGCGATGCCGGTCTGACAGACTACATTACTGATGCTGACTCGGGCGATATCTGCGACTACGCCGGCAGGACCCACGATCCAACCGACCCGCCAGCCAATCATTCGGTACTCCTTGGATGCCGAGCCAACGGAAATAACTTTATCCCGCATGTGCGGAAATGATGCCGGGTGAATTACGCTCCGGCCGTCGTAAAGAATGCGCTCCATCGCCGTGTTGTTGACAATCAGGCAATCGGCGCGCCTGCAGAATTCGATCAATGAACTCCAATCGTCGGCATCGAAAACAGCACCCGTCGGCATTGCGGGGCTCATCAGGAGCGCGAGTCTCACGGGTGCCGGATCGATATGCCGAAGCGCATCCGTATCCAGCTGCCAGCCCCGATCCGACGGCGTCAACGGCACATATCTTGGCACGCCACCGGCGAGTCGAACCCGGTTGATCAGGCCGACATAAATCGGATCTGTCATGAGGACTTCGTCGCCGGGCTCCAGGGTCGCGAGCAACACGTTCAAAAGGCCGGACAGCCCGCCGGCACTGATGACGCATTCTGTTTTCCAGTCATATTGATGACCTGCCTGGCGGCCGACGAGGCCGGTCGCTGCCTGTCGTAACGTGTCCAGGCCGAAAAATGGCAAGTAGCTGTTGGCATCGTCGTCATGGACGGCTTGCCTGGTGTACTCCAGCGCCGAGGCCGGCGGGCGCAGGTCAGTATCGAGGTTCTCGAGCCGCAGTACTTCCGGATCGGCGAGCGTGTCGGCAAGGTCCCCCATGTCTTCAACGCCAATTTTTGTTATGTATTGCAAGCGGGAAACTGACATGATTTTCCTGTCTGGTCAGGACCGGTCTCTAGCGTTAGTTCGTCTGCCGCGCAGACTCCTAGCTGCGCAGGTAGGAAGCGCCATTGACATCGATTATTGTGCCGGTCGTGAATTCAGCGCCGGCAGACGCAAGGAAAAGAACGGCATTTGCGACTTCCTCGGGCCGGGCGACGCGGCCGACCGGGCTTTGTGCTCTTATGGCGTCCCCTGCCGGGCTCGCCAGCATCTCTGTAACCATATCCGTTTCAACAAATCCGGGCGCAACAACGCCGACAAATATGTTGTGCGGCGCGAGCGCAACAGCCAGTGATTGGCTAAGCGCATTGACACCGGCTTTGCTTGCACCGTATGCGGGGGCATTGGGCTCACCGCGAAAGGCGCCACGCGATGAGATATTGACGATACGGCCTCCGCCGCTTTTCATCATATGACGCGCGGCAAAGTAACAGATGTTGGCCGGCCCCATCAGGTTTATGCCAATCGTTTCTTGCCAGAGCGAACACCACTCGTCGAACCCGACCGAATCAACCGGGTGTTCCTCGTAAATTCCGGCGTTATTGACCACAATATCGAGTCCGTCCAGCCCGGCAACGGACTCCTCCACGGCCCTCCTGGCCCCGTCCGGCATCGACACATCTGCCTGAACGAGGACATGCCCCCCTCCATCCAGCGCATTCAGTGTTTCCGACGCCGACTTTT
>JAZFPY010000055.1:0-3607 GCA_036444875.1 Woeseiaceae bacterium
AGGTTGGCCCGCAGGCGAGTCAGCTCTCCTTCTTCCAACCCTGGATAACGGTCGTACAGCACCGCCGATATCGTAAAGTTAAGGACGCTGTCCCCTAAGAACTCGAGTCGCTCGTTGTTGTCGGGCCCCCTGCTGCAATGGGTGAGAGCACGTCGTAGTAGCTTGGAGTCCTTGAAATCGTAATCTAGCCGATACTCTAGCTTGTCTTGCGCACTACTCAAACGCGCGAACCTCTGCACTGTGATCAAATTCCAGTAGCGCCGAGATATTGAATACTAGCGGTATCTGTGCTTCGTATGCGATACGAACGATTTTCATGCGTCCTTCTCTCTCAATCACAACGTCTTCGCGCAGATTTACATGAGTAATGCTATCGATGTCAAAGCGTTTTTCCAGGGAGATCATGATCTGAGCGTTGCTCATACTACTGCCTTTTGCCTGCCGCTCGATACTATCGAGCGCCGCCCTCACCTTCATGTCGGACAAGTAAGGGGGTATGAGCTTAATCAGGAGCAAGGCAAAAAATATGACCAGCACGGAAATTGATATCATGCTCCACAACGTTGCTCCGGTTTGCTGTGATCTGAGTTTCATTTCTGCATCCTCGTCTTCGGCTGATCAACCTTACTGTATCGAGTCACCAATGCGGTGCCACACGATCCGGTCCCAAAACCACTCGTAATCGCCCCTCATATCGAGACTAAACCAAACGAGAAAGGCCTTGCCCACCAGGTTCTTGTCCGGCACATAGCCCCAGTAGCGACTGTCATTGCTGCGGTCGCGATTATCACCCATAACAAAATAATGATTATCCGGCACAATAAAGGTCATCGCCCGGTGGTTTGTCCGGTCAGTAATCAGAATATCATGCACCACGTTCCCGAGCTGCTCCGTGACCTCGAGCGCCTCAACGATACGACGGCTTGACTCGGTTAAACCGTACGGGCGTGGATCCCGTTGGACCATGAGTTTCCCGTTGACATAGACCTTCTTGTCTTTATAGACAATCCGATCACCCGGCAGGCCGACGACCCGTTTAATATAATTTATAGATGGATCTTCCGGAAAACGGAAGACCACGACATCCCCGCGGCTGGGTGTCCCGCTACCCAGGATTTTCCTGTTGAGAACCGGCACCCTGATACCATACGAAAACTTGTTCACCAGAATGAAATCGCCCACGAGCAGACTCGGCAACATCGATCCAGACGGGATTCGGAACGGCTCGACGATAAAAGAACGCACCAGAAAAACCAACAATATCACCGGGAAAAAGGCGCGTGCGTACTCCACATAAACGGGTTCCTTACGTGCCTTCTGCGCTTCCTCGGCCGAACCGCCACCACGTTCGATCGTTTGCGCCATGCGTTCACGCCGGGGCGCGCTCACGAGCCGATCGAACAGCCAGCTCAGTCCCGTAGCGGCCAGCACTATCACCATAATCAGCGCGAAATCCATCGTGCTACTTCTCTGAGACCTTCAATATCGCGAGGAACGCCTCTTGCGGTATTTCAACCGAACCCAGCTGTTTCATTCGTTTCTTACCCTCTTTTTGTTTTTCCAATAGCTTTCGTTTACGCGTCACATCACCGCCGTAACACTTTGCCGTCACGTTCTTGCGCAGAGCCTTGACCGTTTCTCTTGCAATGATACGCGATCCGATCGCAGCCTGAATTGCAACATCGAACATCTGTCGTGGAATAATGTCCTTGAGCTTTTTCACTAGCTCCCTACCACGATAGGGTCCTTGATCTTGATGCACGATTAGCGACAGCGCATCCACACGTTCGCCGTTAATGAGCACGTCGAGCTTTGACACCTTCGATGCACGGAACTCGAGAAACTCATAATCGAGCGACGCGTAACCACGGCTGACTGATTTGAGCCGATCGAAGAAATCCAGCACCACTTCACTGAGCGGAAGATCGTAGGTCAGCATGACCTGCCGGCCCATATACTGCATGTTTTTCTGGACGCCACGCTTCTCGACACACAGCGCTATTACCGGTCCGATGTACTCTGGCGGCAATAGCATCGCCGCGCGAATGATTGGCTCGCGGATCTCTGAAATTTGCGATGCATCCGGCATCTTGGCGGGGTTGTCTATGCTCACGACAGCGCCATTGATCGTCACCGCCTCGTAAACCACGGTGGGGGCCGTAGCGATAAGCTTGATGTCATACTCGCGCTCCAGCCGCTCCTGAATTATCTCCATGTGGAGCATGCCGAGAAATCCACAGCGAAAACCGAATCCGAGTGCTTCCGAGACTTCCGCCTCGTAAAACAACGATGCATCATTGAGACGCAGCTTTTCCAGGGCATCTCGAAATGCATCATAATCCGCCGGGTTCGCCGGATACAGACCGGCGAACACACGCGGCTTGATCTCCTTGAATCCCGGCAACGGTGCCGTGGCGGGCCGCTCAAGCGCGGTGATCGTATCACCGACGCGCGCCCCACGGATGTCCTTGATGCCCGCGATCACGTAGCCGACCTCCCCGGGACGCAGTGACGCCACCGCGCGCCGCTTGGGAGTGAATATTCCAATCTGCTCTGTGAGGTACTGCCGACCCGTTGCCATCAAACGGATGCGCTGCTTGCGTTTGAGAGTCCCCTGCATCACCCTCACAAGAGAAACCGTCCCCAAGTAATTGTCAAACCACGAATCGATAATCAGCGCTTGAAGCGGCCCATGCGGGTCCCCGAAAGGCGCGGGTATGCGGGCAATGATGGCCTCGAGAATATTTGCAACACCGCTGCCGGTTTTTGCGCTCGCACGGATGGCGCTCTGCGCATCGATTCCGATAATCTCCTCGATCTCGGTAATCGCACGATCCGGATCCGCTGTTGACAGGTCGATCTTGTTCAGCACAGGCACGATTTCCAGGTCGAGTTCGGTCGCAGTGTAACAATTCGCGACGGTCTGCGCCTGCACACCTTGCGCAGCATCGACCACCAGCACTGCTCCTTCGCAGGCCGTAAGTGAACGCGAGACCTCATAGGAAAAATCCACATGGCCCGGCGTGTCGATCATATTCAGCCGATAGGTCCTGCCATCCCGCGCGCTGTAGTCCAAGGCAACGCTCTGCGCCTTGATCGTGATTCCACGTTCGCGCTCCAGCTCCATGGAATCCAACACCTGATCTGCCATTTCGCGGTCGGTGAGACCGCCGCAGAGCTCGATAAAGCGGTCAGCAAGCGTGGACTTTCCGTGATCGATATGTGCAATGATGGAGAAATTGCGGATTAATGTTTGGTCCCGACCACTCATCCCGATAACTTTTGCTGACCGCGGGCGCCCTGATGGCTACTGCGGGTACAGAGCGTGCCGCGGCATCTGTGCAGCGGCTTCGCTAACAAGAAAAAGGCGCCTACAGCGCCCAGGTGCGTAATATTCACTGATATGATATCGCGATGGGAGTCGCTTCCGCGGCTCGTTCGTTATGCCCGGGCCGCCATCCCCTGAGATAGACCGCTCGCCTCGAGCTTGCAGGGGTCGGCCGACCCACTGCTTGGGTACTGATGTCACCGCGCCCGCTTCGTGCTCGCGGCACAGGCCGTGTGCCTGATGTAGGCCCGGAAAACTGAGGTAATCATAGCCTATTCC
>JAZFPY010000056.1:0-2042 GCA_036444875.1 Woeseiaceae bacterium
ACGAGGCACTGGCGCTGACGGATGAATGCTCGGTCTCAGGCATCGTCAGGGCGCATATCACGGCGAAAGACTGTGGACTCAAAAAACTGATCGTTGGTTCGGAGTTGCGGCTCGTTAGTGGTTTGAAACTCGTCGTTTTGGCACGAAACCGCGCGGGCTACACACAACTGTGCCGTCTCATCACCTGCGGCAGGCGCGCCGCTCAGAAGGGCAGCTACAAACTCACGGCGGATGATTTTGCGGATGGCTTACCCGACTGTCTCGTGCTGTGGATTCCCGGTAATCAATTGCTGCTGTGTGCCGAGGACGCCTGGATCACTGCTGCGTTTCGCGATCGCCTGTGGATTGCGGTGGAATTGCTGGCAGATGGTCTGGAACGTCAACGCCTCGAGCGCCTGCAGCACCTGGCCGAAGCGCTTGATTTACCACTCGTCGCCAGCGGCGATGTGCATATGCACTGCCGCGAACGCCGCGCTTTACAGGACACCGTTACCGCAATACGCGAAGGACTGACGCTCGATCGGGCCGGGTTTGCCTTGTATTCCAATGGTGAGCGCTATCTTCGCTCGCGCGCAGTTGTCGGGAGCATTTACCCCGCCGAACTACTGATGGAAACATTACGCATCGCAGATGCGATTCAGTTTTCTCTCGATGAATTGCGCTACGAATATCCTGATGAACTGGTGCCCGACGGGATGACGCCGACGACTTACCTGCGGCAGCTGAGTGTTGAGGGCATGCACCAGCGCTGGCCTGACGGCGTACCACAGAAGGTGCTTACGCTGGTCGAGCATGAACTCGAACTGATTCGTGACCTTCAGTACGAACCTTTTTTCCTGACGGTGTGCGACATCGTGGCTTTCGCCAGGAGTCAGAATATTCTTTGCCAGGGACGAGGTTCGGCAGCGAACTCCGCAGTTTGCTTTTGCCTTGGCATTACGGAGGTCGATCCCGACCGCATGGCGACACTGGTCGAACGTTTTATCTCGAAAGAACGCAACGAGCCGCCTGATATCGATGTCGATTTCGAGCATGAACGCCGTGAAGAAGTGATCCAGTACATTTATCAGAAATATGGCAGGGACAGGGCCGCACTTGCGGCCACCGTGGTGACCTATCGGCCGCGAAGCGCATTACGCGACGTCGGTAAGGCTCTGGGTTTAAGTGGCTTGCAGGTTGACCGGCTTGCCAGGTCGATGCAGTGGTGGGATGGCAGCGAGGTCGACGACAGTCGCGTGCTGGAAGCAGGGCTGGATCCGGAGAGCCCGGTGATCAAACGATTGCTGTATCTCGTCCGTCAACTCTTAAGCTTCCCGCGTCATCTGTCGCAACACGTGGGCGGATTCGTTATCAGCAACGGGCCGTTGTCGGAATTGGTGCCGGTTGAAAACGCCACGATGGAAGATCGCACGGTCATTCAATGGGAGAAGAATGACCTTGAAGATCTCGGTCTTCTCAAAGTGGATGTGCTGGGACTCGGCATGCTGACGGCCATACGCCGGAGTTTTGACCTGATCAGGGAATACGATGGGCGGGAATACACACTCGCAACGGTGCCTGCCGAGGACCCGGTCGTCTACGACATGATCTGCGATGGCGACACGATGGGTGTCTTTCAGATCGAATCGCGCGCACAGATGGCGATGCTGCCGCGGCTGAAACCGCGCTGCTATTACGATCTCGTCATCGAAGTCGCGATCATTCGCCCGGGTCCGATACAGGGCGACATGGTGCATCCTTATTTGCGCCGGCGAAATGGCGAGGAAGCGGTCGAGTATCCGAGCGAGGAGGTCAGGGAGGTATTACAGCGCACACTCGGCGTGCCGATTTTTCAGGAACAGGTGATGCAGCTGGCGGTGGTTGCGGCCGGCTTCACGCCGGGTGAAGCGGATCGCCTGCGGCGCGCGATGGCAGCCTGGAAACGTCGCGGTGGGCTTGGCCCGTTCGAGGAAAGACTGATACAAGGCATGCGGCAGCGAGGTTACGAGGAAGATTTTGCGCGGCAGATCTTCAAACAGATCCTGGGATTCGGCGAGTATGGT
>JAZFPY010000057.1:0-4272 GCA_036444875.1 Woeseiaceae bacterium
GTGTTTCCAGAATAAGTCGCTTGGTCGCCTCGATATCTATTCTGTAGGGATTGTCTTGCCGGAAAGGAAAATGCTCGACCGCTGCCCGTCCACTTTCCGGGTCGATGGCCACATAGTTTTTTAATGCGCCGGCAATCTGTGCACTCAGATGACCGCCCTTGTTGAGGTCATGCACAAGGACCCGGCTTAGCAAGTCCGGCTGCTTGCCACCTTTATGTCGGTTCTTAAACTGCTTGAGCGCATCGTAGACGGTATCGTTGGCCATCTGGCCGCTGATGATCCGAGTCTCCACTCGCAGACAATCGAAGAACGCGCGCAAAGCTGCTTGCAGTTCTTCTTCTTTTTCCATTATAAAAGCGGTTCCCTTGTAATAGCGCACATCAGAGGCGTCCGGGCCAAGTGACTTGAGGCGATTATGCTCGTTGTAGCGCCCTGCCGGGTCCGACGTGCATAGCTTATCCACGTAGGATGACGTCGTCTGTTCTGATGGAATGAGGTTAATACATTCCTTTCTCCTCCATCGGACGTAGGTTTCGGTCTCTGCGATCAGTGCGCTCGCAAGCCTTGGAACATCATGGACGCTGAGGCGCTCATCGGATCGGGGAGGGCGAAAGCCGGTATAGGGTCTGGTATAGGGTGCCGACGGCCACAGGTTCCTTTCCACAAGCTCGGCGTCAAAGCTATTATCCCGATCATCGATCACCTGCAGCACAACCGGTTTGTCCGAACGGTAGTGCAGAGTGGAGTGGATCAACGCCAGCCCGATTGGGCGCAGGTCGTGCTCATCGGACGGTGTTGCCGTGATGCCCTCGCCGTAGAAACGGGAGTAGGGAACGCTGGTGCCCGATGTCACATAACCGACATGCTCACCATTCAAGTAGACTTTGAATCCCGCGCGCAACGGTCTTCTCCCGGCAAATACGGCAATCGGCTGAACCAGATACTGCAGGATGCGTTCGCTGAGCGGTGTGTCGAGCTCGCCTCTCTTGATCTGAATGAACTGCTGGCGTTGTTTCTCCAGGGCCGTTTTGCCAATGTAGTCCTGGTGATCGGGCGCCCGCACGGCAAACTTGGCAATGGCATTAGCGAATGTCGGGATCTCGCCATTTGTCGGGCCCGGGCCGAGCTCGTGGCCGTACAATGGGAGCCCCGCTTCCAGGCGCAGAGAGTCACGTGCCCCCAGCCCCGCCGGAACAGCCCCCAGGCGCACCAGCGTCTCCCAAAGCTCGACGGCGTAGTCTCGTTCTGGGAACAACTCGAAACAGACCACTTCCCCGGTATAACCGGTGCGTGCGATGATCACTTCATGCCCCTGTATCGTTGCTATGTTCAGCCGATTGCGTTTGTTCTCGGGGAGATCCTCTTTGGTGATTAGCTGTTCCAGGATCGCAGAGGAGTTCGGTCCTTGAAGTGAGATCATTGCCAGCTCGCCGCTGACATCGGCCATCTCCGCACCGAATTGGCTGTTGTATTGCTGCAGCCAATGCCAATCCTTTTCGCGGTTCGCGGCGTTGACAACGAGAAGAAAATCATCATCCGACAGCTTGTAAAGATAAGCATCATCGACGGCGCCGCCGCCGTCATTGGCGATGAACGTGTACTGCGCGTGATGCGCCTCCAGGGCCTTGGCATTGTTCGTCAAAACATGAAGCAGAAACGCTTCAGCCTGTTTTCCGGTCACGCGGAATCGCCCCATGTGTGAGACGTCGAACAAGCCGGCATTGCGTCGTGTGGCGAGATGTTCCTGAATAATGCCAGTCTTGTATTGCACCGGCATATCCCATCCACCGAACTCGACCATCTTGCCGCCGTGCGCGACGTGCCAGTGATGGAGAACGGTTTCGTGTAATTTTGCGGCGTTGTTGTCCAACATGATGCGATCATCCCGTTGACGTTTTATCTTGTAAAGAGCAGGCGATATTGGCTTTTTGGCGCAGCTATCGTGGCGTCACATCCCGCTAGCGCCTGGAACGCGGTCTTTGCCGGTATACCGCCGGCGTCGTCGAAAGCCCATGCGCGATTATACGGGGAACGCGTCGCGCCGGGGACACAAGACCGAAAAGCGTCACAAAATGTCGAGCTACGAGACGTTGCCTCCCAGCCGGTACGGGCCAGGCCAGCGCATCGCCACAGCGCGCCGTCCAGTGCCTGGGTGCTCCCTGCCCATGCCGTCCGTGAACTGGTGCTGGGCCGCTCCCCCGGGATCGAGACGGCCATGTCAGGCCACGGGGATTGGGCCGCGGGCGGTAAACGCCCAGCGAGGATTAACCATGGCACATTTGTTGCAGTTTTCGACCTGAGCAGGCCGGATGGGCCGTCAAACATATAAGGAATTGTTAATATAGATGGGTCACATGGCCAACGATGGAAAGACCAAAACGGTCTCGCGCACACCCGGCAAAGGGATGCGCGAGGAACCGTACCTGATCGTGCTTGCCGGGGGGTCCATCGGCATGATGCATAAGCTGCGTGCCGATGCAACCACGTTGATCGGTCGTGGGCTCGATGCCGACGTGCGCCTGGAAGATGAAGGTGTGAGTCGGCGGCATGCGAAGATCACCCTCGCCGCGAGTGCTGACCCGGTGCTGGAAGACATGGGCAGCAGCAATGGCACGTTCGTCAATGGGGAGCGTATTAAAAAGCATGTCCTCAAAGATGGAGATAAGGTGCAGATCGGCTCTATTTCGATTCTCAAGTTCTCCTACCAGGACGATCTTGAGCGGACCTTCCAGCAACAGCTTTTCGACCGCGGAATCAAAGACGGACTTACGAACATCTACAACAAGAAATATTTCCTCGATCGGTTCGACTCCGAGTATGCGCATGCCCGTCGTCACAAAAGAGACCTGAGCTTGTTGCTCTTTGATATCGATAGCTTCAAGAACATTAACGATTCTTATGGTCATCCTGCGGGAGATCTCGTCTTGAAGGAGCTGACCGGAGTTGTCGCCACCACACTGCGCACTGCAGATGTCTTCGTGCGCTACGGTGGAGATGAGTTTATCGTGATGATGCGGGACATCGACGATGCCGGAGCCTTGGTTGTGGCGCAGCGCATTCGGAAATTGACCAAGCATTATAAGTTTCTCTTCGGCGGCATAGCGATCCCTGTCACCGTCAGTATTGGAATTGGGACACTGTCCGATGACATGAACGACGCTTCCGAGCTCGTCGAGACGGCGGACAAGTATCTGTATCGGGCCAAGCGTGCCGGGCGTAACTGCATCGGTGGGCGTGCCGTCAAGCTCGCTGCGCAGTCGGACTGGTCTACCCCGACAATTCGACAAACATAAAACGCTGGCCCCGGACTCCGACTGTCGCCAGCGACGCGGCGGCCCATCTGGTTCAATGCATATCCGTGCTCGCCGACGCGCCCCGGTGTCAACCGCGGGACTTGACGGAAACGGCATGCGCCGATGTCTGCTGACAGCCAGCCACGCTTACCCCTAAGAATCTCATGAAAGCCTAAACGGAATATGAAAGAATAGCCGGATGATAATGCCCGCGCGCCCGGTCGTGCCGATCGTCCTGTCATTCCTCGCACTGTTGATGCCGGTGACAACGGCGGGCGCAGAGCTGAGAGTTTACTATTCGGCGCTGGAAGCGCTTCTGCGCGACCAGGTCTTTACCGACGGCGGGCGCGCCTATGTCGTAGGCGATCGCAAGGCTCGCTGCAATTATGCTTATTTGGAAAAACCGCAGGTGGGCGCGCACAAAGCGCAGCTGCGGGTCCGGGCGCATTTCGACAGCCTCACGGCGCTGGAGCTGGGGGGCGATTGCGTGGGTCCGGTGCAGGCTTTCGACGTGTCGATGACCGGTGTGCCGGTCTACCGGGACGGAGTGCTCCGCCTCGAGCAGACGCAACTGGAACCGGCAGATGGTCTGTACGGCGGCCTCATCCGGGCTGTGCTCGGAGATGCGCTCGAACAGTCGCTGCAATATCCGCTCTTGCAGGACCTTCAACTATTCGCGCGAAAGGCGTCGATGCAGAGCTCTTACGAAGTGCGGATGCGCGACCTGGACGTGCATACCATCCGGGTGGAAGCCGAGGCCATCATTCTCATGTTCGAGTTCAGCATAGAAGTAAGGTGAACGGGTATAGTGCAGAGGGTTTTCGTATTCGACATCCGAGGGTCTTAAATGCCAGGCTATCTTGAGAGGTAATAAAAAATGACGGCAAACGAAGAGTCCGTACCGACCACCGTGGGAATGGTGCTTTTTCCCGATCTTACGCAGTTGGATCTCACGGGTCCTTATGAAGTCTTCGCCCGT
>JAZFPY010000058.1:0-7968 GCA_036444875.1 Woeseiaceae bacterium
GCCATCGTGCAGGCAGGTCCGGGAAGGCCCACATGGAGGTGGAACAACTACCGCTTGTCCTGGAGTGGCCCCGTCGATGCCGATAGAACGCTGCGCCTCTTCGTCATGCCACGCTGGCTCGTCAGCGGTGTTCGATTCGTCGAAGTGCTGTTACTGGGCGCATTCGCCGCGGTGTTCGCGTTCGAGATATTGAATCGCCGCTGGCAGTGGCCGGGCGGCATTGTGAAGACATCCGGCACAACCGCCTCCGTATTGCCTGGGTTCTTGCTGTTAGTTGCGGTGTGGACCGCAAGTCCTGTGGCGAAAGCTGACACGCCGTCACCGGCCATTCTCGAAGAACTTGAAAAGCGCCTGCTTGCAGCACCGCCTTGTACGCCGAATTGTGCAGAGATCGTCGATGCGTCCGTTGTTGTCGGCGCCGGCGTACTGACAGTCAAGCTCGAGCTGCACGCCCTGGAGGAGGTTGCCGTGCCGTTGCCAGGCTCGTTACAGGGCTGGCGGCCGGAGCAGATATTGCTCAATCGCGCACCGGCTACGCACGTCCTCCGGCACAGCGATGACGTTCTTTGGATACGAGTCACCGAAGGGCGCCATCAATTGACACTCAAGGGCCCGATTCCCCCGGTGGACAGTCTCGAGCTGCCGTTTCCGGTGCCGCCGCGGGTCATTCGAGCCGAGTCCGACACGTGGTTCATTGCGGGCATTCAGGATCGACGACTGTTGTCCGGATCATTGCAACTGACGCGACTGCAACAGCAGGGTGAAGGCGATTCGACGACGCGCTGGGAAAGCAGTCGTTTTCCAGTATTCGTGCGCATTGAACGAGAGATAGGCATGGATCTCGACTGGTGGGTCACAACGACTGTCGTGCGGGTCGCCCCGCAACAGGGCGCATTGACCTTGCAGATACCCTTGCTCGAGGGCGAGTCCATCACCAGTGAGGATTTCACGGTCACTGACGATGAAGTGCTCGTGACGATGAACCCCGGCCAGAACGCAGTACGTTGGCGGTCGATGCTGCCGAGACATTCACCACTGACGCTGCAGGCGCGAGCAGACGGCCCGTGGAAAGAAGTGTGGCGATTCGTGGTTGGCAGCGTCTGGCATACAAACTTCAGCGGCGTTCCGGAGAGCGAATCAGAATTCGATGACGGAGGTATCCGTGTGGCGGAATTCTATCCCCGGGCAGGCGAGACACTGACGCTCGACGCGGGCCGTCCCGAAGCGAGTCTCGGTACAACGCTGGCGTTCGATGCCGTCCATATGAAAACAAGCGTTGGTGGGCGGTCCCGCATGGTGAATCTGAGACTTGCCTACCGCAGCACGAGGGGCTCGCAGCACGTCATTCGATTGCCTGACGGTGCGGAGATAAGCTCCGTGTCGATCGATGGAAAAAACGAACCACTGCGCGCCGAATCGGGCGAACTGAACATTCCAATACTGCCAGGCGAGCACAGCGTGAACATAGCCTGGCGGAATCAAAGGGTACTTGCTTATCGTGAGACTGTTCCCGATGTCGATCTTGCTGCGGCCGCCAGCAACATCAACCTCTCCATCGAGCTGCCACACAATCGGTGGGTGCTCGCGACCAGCGGCCCGAGACTTGGCCCCGCTGTAATGTACTGGTCTGAACTGGCAGCGCTGGTTCTCTTTGCTTTGATTCTGGGTCGCATTAGAGTGACCCCATTGAACACGCGCCATTGGGTCCTCCTCGGGCTGGGCTTCAGTACTTTTTCGTGGTCGGTGCTGGCCGTGGTGGTGGTCTGGCTGCTGTCAACTGGCGCACGCCGCAACTGGAAACCCGATGTTTCATGGTGGCAGTTCAATTTACTGCAAGTAATCTTTGCAATGATCTCAGTGATTGCGCTTGCATCGATCGTAGTCAGCTTGCCAGGCGGCCTGCTCGGAACACCGGACATGCACATTGCCGGAAATGGGTCGGCCGGTAATACGCTGCGCTGGTTTGCAGACAGGAGCGACACCGTATTGCCTGGTGCGTCCGTTTTTTCACTGCCAATGTGGACCTACAAGGTTCTTATACTGGCCTGGGCCCTGTGGCTCAGTTTCGCTCTGCTGAGATGGCTGCCCTGGGTGTGGGGGTGTTTGACAAGCCAGGGTCTGTGGCAATCAAGACGAGGTCTGGAATTGTCCGGATCCGCGAGCAAGGAGTCGTAAATGAATGCTGTATCGCCAGCCAGGCGATATACCTGGATAAGTATATTCGTCGCCGTCCTGGTCTGGTCCGCCATCGGCCCGAAGGATTATGCGACCTGGTTTCTCGAAGTCTTCCCAGCGCTGGTGGGTGCCGCAGTTCTTTGGTATACGCGCGACCTGTTTCCGCTAACCCGGATGACCTACATCCTGATTCTCATTCATTGCATTATCCTGATCGTTGGTGGCCACTATACTTACGCGGAGGTCCCGCTGTTCGACTGGCTGAAGGAAGTATTTGATCTCGAGAGAAATAATTACGACAAACTTGGGCACTTCGTACAGGGATTCGTCCCGGCCATGATTGCGCGAGAAATCGTCGTGCGTCATCGCGTGTTCAACTATGCTGGATGGCGCGATTTTTTCATCGTCAGCTTTTGCTTAGGCGTAAGTGCACTTTACGAGATCGTTGAGTGGGTCGTCGCCCTGGCTTCGGAAGAGGCAGCCGAGTCGTTCCTGGGAACGCAGGGCTATGTCTGGGACACGCAATCCGATATGGCATATGCACTGGCTGGCGCAATCATCGCACTGGCGTTTCTCGGCCGCGCGCAGGATCGGCAACTCGAAGCTGCCGGCTATATAGAATCGTCGTCCTGATTTCGCCACGCAAAAAACAGGATGCGTCAAAACTACACGATTGAACTGGCAGCGGAGTCCCATCTGAGAGCAATACCCGCCATCGAGCAGGCGGCCGCCGCAATGTTTGCCGAAGTCGACCTGCCGTCCGAACTACGTTTTCTCGTCACCAACAGAGAGACCCTGCTCGAGGCACGACGTGACGAGCGTTTATGGGTCGCGCTGGACGAACAGAAAAAGGCGGTCGGATTTGCTCTGGGGCGCGGCGTCGGTGTTTACGCGCATCTCGAGGAAATGGACGTGCATCCGGATCACGGCCGGCGGGGGATCGGCAGTCAGTTGCTGGGCGCCGTCATTAACTGGGCCAGGGTTGGCGGATTCCCGGGTATCACCTTGATTACATTTCGACACTTGCAGTGGAATGCGCCTTTCTATGAAAGACACGGCTTTGTTCAACTCGATCATGAAGAGGCAAGCGGTGGCCTGCGTGAGCTGATTCGCGAAGAGGTCGAGGCGGGGCTCGAGCCGCGAAACCGGGTAGCAATGCTGTACCGTTTTCGATCGCACGATGGTTGCTAACGACAAAGGGAACCTCCAAGAACCGCCGCAGGGGTCCTTCAGGCCCGATCGCGTTGCCTGTTGTCCGCGGTGGCGAGCATCCGCTTGAGGTACTGACCAGTGAATGAACCATCATTCGCCGCGACGTCCTCCGGGGTTCCCGCTGCAATGATTTCTCCGCCGCCATCGCCGCCTTCCGGCCCAAGATCGATAACCCAGTCCGCCGTTTTGATGACGTCGAGATTGTGCTCGATGACGACGACGGTATTTCCCTTGTCGCGAAGACGGTGCAGCACTGCAAGCAGGTGTTCGATGTCGTGAAAGTGCAGCCCGGTGGTCGGTTCGTCGAGAATATAGAGCGTGCTGCCGGTGTCCCGCTTTGACAGTTCCTTTGCAAGTTTGACGCGCTGGGCTTCACCACCGGACAAGGTGGTCGCGTTCTGACCGAGCTTCACATACGACAGGCCGACGTCCAGTAGTGTCTGCAATTTTTTCGCAACGACGGGCACGTTACGGAAAAACTCGGCAGCATCTTCAACAGTCATGTCGAGCACTTCATGGATATTGCGGCCCTTGTAGCGGATCTCCAGCGTCTCCCGGTTGTATCGCTTGCTGCGGCAAACATCACAGGGAACGTATATATCGGGCAGGAAGTGCATTTCGACTTTGATTACGCCGTCGCCCTGACAGGCTTCGCATCTGCCGCCTTTGACGTTGAAACTGAATCGCCCCGGCATGTAGCCGCGCGACCGGGCTTCCTGGGTACCGGCAAATAGTTCGCGTATCGGTGTGAACAAGCCGCTATAAGTTGCCGGGTTCGAGCGCGGCGTTCGTCCGATCGGGCTTTGACTGATGTCGATGACGCGATCGATGAATTCAAGGCCGATAATCTCATCATGAGGTGCCGGATTGCGGCTAGCGCGGTTAATGTGCTCTGCGGCGGCTTTGTATAAGGTGTCGTTAACGAGTGTTGACTTGCCGGAGCCTGATACGCCTGTAATGCAGGTCATCAGGCCGATCGGTATTTCGGCATTGATAGACTTGAGGTTATTGCCGCGTGCGCCGCGTATCGACAATTGCCGCTTCCTGTCCGGTGCAACACGGTTTTCCGGTACGGCGATGCAGCGTCGTCCCGAAAGGTACTGGCCGGTCAGCGACTGCGCGTTCTCCAGGATCGTCGCCGGAGGGCCTTCGGCGACGACCTGTCCACCATGCACGCCGGCTCCCGGACCAAGGTCGACGACGTAATCGGCGGCCATGATGGCTTCCTCGTCATGCTCGACGACGATAACGGTGTTGCCGATGTCCCGCAGATGCAGCAGCGTGCTCAGGAGTCGCTTGTTATCGCGCTGGTGCAGGCCGATGGATGGTTCGTCAAGGATGTACATGACGCCGACGAGACCGGAGCCGATCTGACTTGCCAGCCTGATGCGTTGTGCCTCGCCGCCGGAAAGCGTTTCAGCACTGCGATTGATCGAAAGATAATCGAGGCCGACGTCGCTCAGGAATCCAAGCCGTTCGCTGATCTCCTTGACGATCCTGTCCGCAATCGTTGCGCGCCAGCCTTCGAGTTTCATCTCTTCGAAAAACGCCTTGGCACGGCCGACCGACATTGCAGTGATTTCGGGGAGTGCCAGGTCCGTGATGAAGACATTGCGGGCCGAGCGATTCAGCCGCGTTCCGCCGCACTCGGGACAGAGCTGGCTGTTCAGGAAGCGTGCGAGCTCCTCGCGGACGGCGCCCGACTCGGTCTCCCTGTAGCGGCGGTCCAGATTAGGGATAACACCTTCGAAGCGGTGCTGTTGCCGGATCTGCATGCCGCGTGAATTGGCATAATTAAACTCGACCTTCTCCTTGCCGCTGCCGAAAAGCACGACCTGGCGAATGCGATCAGGCAATTCGCAAAAAGGCGTCTCGATATCGAAATCGTAATGAGCGGCAAGACTCTGGATCATCTGAAAGTAGTAAGTCGTCTTGCGGTCCCAGCCGCGAATGGCGCCGCCGGCAAGCGACAAATCTGAATTCACGACAACCCGGTCCGGGTCGAAGAACTGCTTCACGCCGAGACCATCACATCCGGGGCACGCGCCGCTCGGGTTGTTAAATGAGAAAAGACGTGGTTCCAGTTCGGCCAGGCTGTAGCCGCATATTTTGCAGGCAAACCGGTCGGAAAATACCAGTTCCTCATCGTTTCCCGGTTCGATCCAGGCGACCCGGGCGACGCCGTCTGCCAGGCGCAATGCAGTCTCGAACGATTCTGCGAGTCGGAGCCTTACGTCGGCTTTGATTTTGAATCTGTCGACGACGACGTCGATGTTGTGCTTGCGCCGGAGTTCCAGTTTTGGCGGATCGTCGAGTTCACAGACCTCGCCGTTGATGCGCGCGCGAATGAACCCCTGCGCCTTCAGGTCCTGCATAAGGTGTACGTGTTCGCCTTTCCGATTCGCGACGACAGGTGCAAGCAGCATCAGGCGCGTACCCGCGGCAATTGTGAGCACCTGGTCGACCATCTGGCTGACAGTCTGCGCCTCGAGCGTAACGCCGTGGTCCGGGCAACGTGGGGTACCGGCGCGCGCAAATAGCAGACGCAGGTAATCGTAAATCTCCGTAACCGTACCAACGGTCGAGCGCGGGTTGTGCGAAGTGGACTTTTGTACGATCGAAATAGCGGGCGACAATCCATCGATATGATCGACGTCCGGTTTTTCCATCATCGAAAGGAACTGTCTGGCGTATGCCGACAAAGACTCGACATAGCGCCGCTGGCCCTCGGCGTAAATTGTGTCAAAAGCGAGCGACGACTTGCCGGATCCGGACAGGCCGGTAAAAACGATCAGCTTGTCGCGCGGCAGGCTCAAGTCCAGGTTCTTGAGGTTGTGCGTTCTCGCGCCGCGAATGTCTATGTATTTCATGAAGGTTCTGCAGTGAACGCCGAACAACCTGCTAATATACGCCGCCGCGTCAGTCTTGCGCAAAGGCACGTGACGTCTAAATGACAACAAGCAACGAATACAGCGCTGTTCTGCACGAAATGCTGCCGCAAGAGCGGCATGCAGTCGCCGTTATTGCGCTGGTCGCGATGTGCCGCATGTTTGGTCTGTTCGCGCTGTTGCCCGTGTTGTCCCTTTTCGCAGCAGATCTCAAGGGCGCGACACCGATCCTGGTCGGCCTGGCCGTCGGCGGATACGGACTCACGCAGGCATCCCTGCAGATTCCCTTCGGTTTGCTGTCGGATCGGATCGGCCGCCTGCCGGTCATCATTTTCGGTCTGGCGCTGTTCGCGGCCGGCAGTATTCTCGCGGGATTGAGTGACACGATCGCGGGCGTCATCGCGGGCCGGTTCCTGCAAGGGGCTGGTGCCATCTCAGCGACCTTGACCGCCTTGATGGCGGACGCGACCCGGGAACAGGTCAGGACGCGCACGATGGCTATGCTCGGCATCGGCATTGGCGCGTCATTTCTGCTGGCGCTGATTATCGGCCCCATCATTGCCGGACAAAGCGGGGTCCGCTCACTGTTCTGGATCGCCGCCGGTCTCGCGCTCGTGGCGGGCCTCTTGCTGATGGCGTTGCCTGCCGGCATAGAGAAGCCGAAAGCTTCGGCATATTTGCGGCCGGCTGCAGTATTGCGTCCCGAACTGCTTCGCCTTGATCTCTATATCTTCGTATTGCACGCGCTTCTCACGGCAAGTTTTGTGGCATTGCCTTTCCTGATCCGTAATCGCCTTGATCTTGCCCTGACGGAACATTGGAAAA
Organism: Woeseiaceae bacterium; assembly: GCA_036444875.1. Taxonomy (GTDB): domain Bacteria; phylum Pseudomonadota; class Gammaproteobacteria; order Steroidobacterales; family Woeseiaceae; genus JACZWL01. The sequence goes on from JAZFPY010000058.1 coordinate 7,101, forward strand.
TCTACGTTGGTGCCCTGATCGTGTCGCTGGCGGGGACCATTCCATTGATTCTCGTGGATGACAGGCGCGGCGGTGCGGGAACAATCGGACTGGCGATTAGCCTGCTTGTCATCGGGCAGCTGATCCTGGCGTTCGGCAGTTTCGCCGCGTTACCTGTGTTTATTGCCCTGGCGGTGTTTTTCGCCGGCTTTAATTTTCTCGAGGCAGGGCTGCCGGCGCGTCTGTCGATCCTTGCAGACGGTGAGCTCCGGGGCGCATCCCTCGGTGTTTTCTCGAGTTCTCAATTCCTCGGCGCATTTGCCGGCGGCCTGATTGGCGGGGCTTTCCTGGCCGGCGGGGAGCCGTCTCGGGTATTCATAGCCTGCGCGTCTCTGGCCGGCGTCTGGCTGCTTATCCATCAGCTCGGCGGTTCCGGGCCGGGACAGCAGAAAAAGTCCTGAAACGGTGCGATTTCCGGTCAAACAGCCGGAAATCGGACTGGTATTTGGTGAGGCAGGGCCTAAAATAGGCACCCCTCGCGCACGAGGTCGCGCCAATGCCCCGGCATTTAGTATGGCCTCATAATCGAGCAATACATCACTAATAACAGGGAACCAGCTATGGCCCGCGGAGTAAATAAAGTAATCGTCATCGGTAATCTCGGCCAGGATCCCGAGACCCGGTACATGCCGAGCGGATCGGCCGTGACCAATTTGCGTGTTGCGACCAACGAATCGTGGAAGGACAAGCAGACGGGAGAACAAAAGGACCGCACCGAATGGCATCGTGTGGCAATGTTCGGGCGGCTGGCCGAAATCGCGGCAGAGTATCTGCGTAAAGGTTCTCAGGTATATATAGAAGGAAAGCTGCGCACACGGAAATGGCAGGA
>JAZFPY010000059.1:0-2026 GCA_036444875.1 Woeseiaceae bacterium
CGATGGCACAAGGCGTACACTACGTCTTGACACGGGGAAAAGTGGTTACCAAACGGAAAGCTTCAATTGTGTATTGTCAGCCGGCGTTTTCACTGGATACTGTGGCCTTGAATCGACATTGAATGAAAAACCGAGGTAATGCTGTGAGCGCCAAACCTGCCGACGTACTTGACGAACAGGCCGAGAAGTCTCTGGATCCTGACGACTGGGAAGAACTACGGGCCCTGGGACACCGGGCCTTCGATGATGTCATCGAATACCTGAAGACCGTTCGGGATCGGCCGGTCTGGCAACCGCTGCCGCAGGCAGCGCGCAAATTATTTAGCGAGCCCCTGCCGCTTGGGCCGTCCCCTCGCGAACAAGTGTATGACGAGGTGCGTGACCACATACTCCCCTACCCGACTGGCAACATTCATCCGCGTTTCTGGAGCTGGGTCGGCGGTACGGGCACTCCAACACAGTTGGTTGCCGACCTGGTGATATCGGCAATGAACGCAGGTAGCCTTGGTTTTGACGAGGTTGCTTCGACGCATGTCGAAATTCAGCTGCTGAACTGGCTGAAATCCATGCTCGGCTATCCGGCGGATGCCAGCGGCTTGCTTGTTAGCGGCGGATCGATGGCCAACCTCGTCGGCCTTGCAGTTGCACGCACCCACATGTCGCCTTACGACGTGCGTGACAGCGGCGTCGACGTCAGTGAACATCCGCGCCTCATTTACTACGCATCGTCGGAGACTCACTCGTCCGTGCGTAAGGCGATCGAACTCATTGGCCTGGGTTCGGCATCTCTGCACATCGTCCCCATCCGAGATGATTTTACAATCGATATTGATGAGCTCCATGATGCAATTGCGAGAGATCGTGCGGCCGGCCACCTGCCTGCCTGCATCATTGTCAATGCCGGCACGGTAAATACCGGCGCCGTTGATCCTATAAACGTGTTGGTCGACCTCGCGCTGCAGGAAAACTTGTGGGTACACGCAGACGCAGCATTTGGCGGATTCGCGAAGCTGTCAGCATCGTCATCGTCTCTGGTCGACGGACTCGAGCGTGTCGATTCACTCGCCTTCGATCTGCACAAGTGGTTATACGTGCAATACGACTGCGGCTGTGTACTGGTTCGGGCCCAGGAGTCCCACAAAGACACCTTTTCTGTTATTCCGGCCTATATTCGTAATTTCGATCGCGGACTGGCATCCGGGCCAATTAATTTTTCCGAGTATGGCATCCAGCTCTCTCGTTCCTTCAAGGCGCTGCGTGCGTGGATGGGCTTGAAAACTGAAGGTTTGGAACGTTACGGTCAGCAAATAGAACAGAACATACGCCAAGCGCGATATCTGACCTCGCTTGTCGAGAATGAGCCGGACCTCGAGCTACTCGCGCCGACCGCAATGAACATTGTGAATTTCCGCTTCATCGCGAATGGGTTTGACGACGTGCAACTCAATGACTTGAATGCTGAGATTTTAATGCGATTGCAGGAACGCGGTATTGCGGCGCCATCATCCACCGAGCTCCGCGGCCGTTTCTCCATCCGTGTTGCGATCTGTAATCACAGGAGCCGAAGATCGGACTTTGAAGCGCTTGTGAACGCTGTGAAAGAAATCGGCCAGGAATTATTGTCGTAGCGCAGAAAACTTATGAGGCCCTCTGCGCTTCCGCGTCTCCTGAGTTGCCGCCTTCTGTGCCGATCCGCCTTAACACGTCGTAGGCCAGGCGTCCCTGCAGGAGATCCACCGCCGCGTGGAGCATGATCGGCAACCAGAGCGACCCGGTCAGCACAAACAGGCTTGCGAATACCGCGCCGACAAGTGTGATACGCGGTATGTTTGCCAATCCCTGATACCCGTGGGCAACGCCGAAGCCGATGGCACTGATGATTGCGGCTGCCCAGACCGGCATGAACTGGCCCAGATACCAGATCAGGAACCCGCGCCACAGTGTTTCTTCAACGATGCCCGCGGTCACCGACAGAACATTGAAGCGCGCCATTTCACTACCGTTGCGCGGCACCAGCAGGAACAGG
>JAZFPY010000060.1:0-2977 GCA_036444875.1 Woeseiaceae bacterium
GATTCGGCGTCTCTGTCGCCGACGGAAATTCGTGCGCGGGCCAGACGTCTGAAACGCGAGCACGGCCTCGGCCTGATCGTGGTGGATTACTTGCAGCTTATGCAGGTTCATGGCAGCACGGAAAATCGCGCTACCGAAATATCCGAAATTTCCCGGTCACTCAAAGCGCTGGCCAAGGAACTCGAGTTACCGATCATTGCGCTGTCTCAGTTGAATCGCAGTGTGGAACAAAGAACGGACAAAAGACCCGTAATGTCGGACCTCCGGGAGTCAGGTGCGATCGAGCAGGACGCGGACCTGATTGTCTTTATCTACCGGGAGGAGGTTTATAATCAGGATACACCGCGCAAAGGCATCGCAGACATCAGTATTGCCAAACAGCGCAACGGCCCTATCGGGGATTTCCCCCTGACATTTGTCGGCCGCTTCACGAAGTTCGAGAACTGGGTTCCCGAAGCCTACGCGGATGAGGCGTATCCGTGACTTTTGGGGCACGGGCAGTCATCAGGCTCGGCGCACTCAAGCATAATCTCAAAGTAATTCGCGAAATGGCGCCGGGTACCCGGGTGATGGCCGTCATTAAAGCCAATGCCTATGGCCACGGCATGCTTGAAGTGGCGAAGACGCTTGCCGATGCTGACAGCTTTGCTGTTGCCCGTATAAGCGAGGCGCGTGCATTGCGCGAAGCCGATATCGATGCTCCGATTGTAATACTCGAAGGTGTTTTTACCGGCGAAGAACTTGATATGGCAATCGATGCCGGTTTCGAAATCGTTGTCCATTGCATCGAGCAATTCGAGTTGCTGGACCAGCTCGAATCCGGACGGCTAACTGTTTGGCTGAAATTCGACACCGGCATGAATCGTCTGGGCTTCCGTGTGTCGGATGAAGAAGTGCTCATCAATCGCGCACGAGAGTGCGGGGCGATCGGGGATTTGCGATTGATGAGCCATCTCGCGAATGCCAATGACCGCCAGGACGACAAAACGGCAGACCAGTTGAGTCTGTTTCAGTCGATAGCCGACGGCTTTGACGGCGATGTCAGTATCGCAAATTCACCTGGATTATTCGGCTGGCCGGACAGTATTCTAAAGCCATTGGGAGATATCTGGATAAGGCCCGGCATTTCTCTCTACGGAATATCTCCATTCGATGGAACTCCGGGCGCAGACCTGGGACTACGTGCGGTCATGCAACTGGAGTCGCGACTAATATCCGTCAAAACGATCAATGCCGGCGATCCGGTCGGGTATGGCGGTACCTGGAAAGCAGATCAGAACAGCATTATCGGCGTCGTGGCAGCTGGTTATGGTGACGGCTATTCACGTTTTTTGCCGTCCGGTACTCCGGTACTCGTGAATAATCGCAGGGTGCCACTCGCCGGCGGAGTTTCCATGGACATGATTGCCGTCGATCTCGGGCCCGGTGCGTCCGACAAAGTCGGCGATCCCGTTTTACTGTGGGGCGATGGTCTGCCGGTAGAAGAAATAGCGCGTTATGCCGGTACCATTCCGTACCAGCTTGTTTGTGGTGTCTTGGATCGCGAGCCCAGTATGGTGGTGGACTGATCGGTTTAAGGATCGCCCGACGGGACGATCGAATTGATTTTTCGTTGTTCTTGAATTACGCCGAAAAGAAGCCCATTTTCACACCGGCGAGCTGCAGCACATCATTGTCCGACAGTTTGCGTGCTTGCGCGCCGATAGGTTGTCCATTTACGAGCGGGTAGTCTCCTTCTTCACCGCTTTCCACATGCACGACGAAATAACCCTCGGGCCGGCGGGTGATTGCGGCAACCTGAACGCCGGGACGCCCAAGTGTGGTCAATGCTTTCGTCAACTCTAGTTCACGACCGGCGAACGCGCCGCTCAATACCTGGAGCCTGGCCGATGGTAGTGCGTTGGGCGCTGAGCTCGCATCAATGCCGACCGCCGTGCTTGTATGGGCAGGGGCAGGGGCAGACGCAGAGGCAGGGGCAGGCTGCTCTGATTCCGGCATTTTGACGCTGACATCGACTTTGACGTCGACTTTTTCTTCCGCTGCGGCTAAGGCAGCAGCCTCCTCAGCTTTGGCCAGTTGTGCGATGTTTTGCTGTCCGGCAGGAATCACCATCGTTTTTTCAAACTCGTCCTGCTCGGCATCAGAGGTTTGCTGGTCGGCGAACCTGAGCTGATGGTGGCCGATCGTTATGACATCACCGTGCTGAAGGGCATGTTTCTTGATCAACTTGCCATTGACGTATGTGCCGTTGGTGCTGTTCAGGTCCTCGAGAAAAGAATCGTTGAGGATATTGATAATCAGGGAGTGATGGCCGCTGACCGCCGGGTTGTCTATACGAACATCGTTGTCTGGAAGGCGTCCAATCGTATATCGCTCTTTGGACATGTTGTATTCAGCCATAACCTGACTGTCCAAACTGAGAATTAAACGTGCCATACTTTTATTGCCGTGTTCATCTGACCGATATTCGCCGGGCGTCAGTTTAACGCCCCGCCCCTGTTAATGACCGAAACAACTTTGCGATATGGAACAGCAGACTCCGTTTCGCCGCGAACGTATCGAGGACCTGCGCCAGTATCACGGACACGTTGTCACGCCCCCCATGTTCATTGCTTAATTTGACCAGTTGTTGACCAACCACATCAAGGCTAGCATTAAACGTGCTGATAGTTAAGTGAATATCCTCATCTTCGACCATGTCCGGCAGGCCGTCGGAGCAGAGCAGAATGACATCGTCGGGCAGGACATCAAACTCCTGAACCTCGACCTCCACCGTGGGCTCGACGCCCAATGCCCGGGTTACGTAATTTCGGTTTGTGGAGCGCTGCGCCTCTTCCTCGGAATAAAAGCCCCGATCGACAAGCTCCTGCAGCAGGGAGTGATCGAGTGTGAGTTGCTCGAATTTGGTGCCGCGAAGTCGGTACGCCCGGGAATCGCCAACGTGGGCCATCGACACCTTATTGTCGTAAAACATGGC
>JAZFPY010000061.1:0-4383 GCA_036444875.1 Woeseiaceae bacterium
CAATGCCCTCCTCCGCAATAAGGCGTCGAGCGGCGTCACGTTTCTTTCTGGCAGCAGACAAACGAACGTCTGGGTAAACGCCAAGCGCAAGCGTTTTCTCTGAGCCGTCGAAACGGTATTTGAATCGCCACCAGTGGCGACCATTCGGATTTACTATCAGGTATAGCCCGCGCTCATCAAAGAGCTTGTAGGGTTTCTCACGCGGCTTGGCAGCGTCTAGCTTGGATTTCGTCAACATGGGGTAACATGCCTCAAACGGGGGTAACAATCCCTAATTCTTACCCCACATACCCCACGGATGTCAACGAATAATGGCGAACAAGCCAAAACAATAAGTGACTGTTTGGTGGCTCTTTTTCTTTGAGTTTCAGACATTTATGAACTTCTATGAACATCAATAAACAGTCTGATGGAGGCTAGGGACGGAATCGAACCGACGTACACGGCTTTGCAGGCCGCTGCATAACCACTCTGCCACCTAGCCGAAGGCGGGTCGAAATCGAATTTCGGCGGGCGAAAAAAAACAACACACTCGATCAGCAGGCGTCGCAGTATAACGCCACCTCCCCCAGAATCAATTAGCTGTCTGTTTCCGGGCGGTTTGTGTCTGCGCGAATGCACTGCATAATGGCCGCATGAATAATCGAATCGCAAGGCCTTTTGGGCCAGAGCTGATCATGCTGGCAGTGCTGTCAGGATGCACGGTTGACGAAATGCCCGAGCCGGTAGTGACGGATGTCGTGAGGATCGAAGTGCCGGCAGGAAATCAGAGCAGCAGCCCAAACCTCGCCGTCGGGCCTTCTGGCACAGCCGTACTGAGCTGGCTCGAAGCCGACGGTCCAGGCCACGCCCTGAAGTTCTCAGTACTCACTGACAGCGTGTGGGGGAATGCCCGAACCGTTGCCCGGGGTGAGCACTGGTTCGTGAACTGGGCCGACTTCCCGTCCGTAGTGCCCATATCACCAACCTTGTGGGCGGCCCACTGGCTGGTTAGCCAACCCGCCGGGGGCTACGCGTATGACATCTCCGTCGCACTGTCGGCTGACTCGGGGCAAAGCTGGTTCGAACCCGTGATGCCCCACCGCGATGGAACGGCGACCGAGCATGGCTTCGTCACCCTGTATCCGAGAGAGGCAGGCGTCGGTCTGCTCTGGCTGGACGGGCGCAATATGGTGAATGAGCCTGGTGAAGATATTGCCGCATCAGGTATGACGCTCAGGGCTGCGACCTTGTCTCCTGACTTGATGCTCTCTGACGAGCTGCTGGTCGATGGACTTACCTGTGATTGCTGCCAGACCGATGTTGCATTAACAAGCGAAGGGCCCGTTGCAATCTATCGCGGTCGCACAGCAGCCGAGACACGCGATATTTATGTCTCAAAGTATGTCGGGAATCGGTGGCAGGATGTACGTCCGGTGGCAAGTGATAATTGGGAAATCCCAGGCTGTCCGGTGAATGGTCCCGTTATCGGTGCGCAGGAAAACACGGTGGCTGCGGCCTGGTTCACTGCTGCAAATAGTGTTCCCCGCGTCCAGGTCGGCTTTTCCGACGATGCGGCGCGATCATTCGCAACGCCGATCGAGATTGCTCGCGGCGAGACCCTCGGTCGGGTCGGCATTGCGATGTTATCCGAGGGTCAGATTGCCGTTAGCTGGTTGCGCAAGACGCCAACAAAGTCGGCAGAGGTTTGCGTCAGGCGCGTATCGGTCGACGGTCAATTGGGCCCCGTGCACGTCATTTCCAGCGGGCATCACGTCGCCAGTTTCAGCGTGCCGCAGATGGTTCGAACAGGCAACACCCTGGTCCTCGCCTGGACGGACCAGGCCGATGGGGTAAACCGCGTCATGTCAGCCAGGATTTCGATCGACTCCCTGCGTTAAGAGCTGGACGCGGACAATACTCATTGCGCCTGCTAACGCGGATATTCGTCAAATTTAATAAAAAGGCCGGGCAAGTCGACCGGCCTTTCCATTATCTGGAGCGGGTGATGAGGATTGAACTCACGACCCTCACGTTGGCAACGTGATGCTCTACCGCTGAGCTACACCCGCTTTGCATGTTGGATTCTACCCGCTTCCCAGCGGAGGGCCGAGATTTTAGCCGCTGTTACCTTGCTGTCAAGGAGATCCGGATTATGCAGCGGGACAGCGGCAGATTCTAAGCACTTCTCACTATTGCGGGCCATGCGGCGCGCAAGTAGGCGACCATCGACCACAAGGTCATACCTGCAGCGATCAGGAGCAGGACGAAGCCAAAGTCGTAAATTTCGACGCCAAACAAATCGTGTTCATAAACCATGAAACCGATGCCAAACATCTGCAACACGGTCTTGATCTTGCCGTGCAAGGATACGGCAACGTCTGCCCTTGCTCCGATGCCCGCCATCCATTCTCGTAATGCCGATACGGTTATTTCCCGGCCGATGATAATGACGGCGACCAGAGCGACGGTGATTCGCGGGTCTCCCTGTACAAGCAATACAAGAATAATGGTCACCATTAACTTGTCAGCGACCGGGTCGAGGAATTCGCCAAACTTGGAGGTCTGCCCAAGTTTCCTGGCAACGTACCCATCCAACAGGTCGGTCACGGCGGCCAGACCGAAGACGATGCCGGCGATCGGCCGGGCAAAGTCCATATCACTGTAAAAGCAATAGACGACCGCCGGGATCGCTGCGATGCGAATCAGGGTCAGAGTATTGGCTGTGTTAATTTTCAATAGTCAGTCCGCCAGCTGTGCGCTAGTTATTACCGTCGAGATGAAGATCTTCATAGATTCGTTGGGCCAGTGACCGGCTGATCCCGTGTACCTTGACGAGATCGTCGATACCAGCCCCGTGCACGCCCTGTAAGCCCCCAAACTGCCTCAGTAATTCGCGGCGGCGCTTTGGTCCCAATCCCGGAATCTCCTCCAGCCGGGACGTCTTTCTGGCTTTGGCACGCCGCTGCCGGTGTCCGGTGATGGCAAACCGGTGTGCCTCGTCCCTGATTTGCTGGATCAGGTGCAACGCCGGCGAATCTGACGGCAGTATAGTGGGCGTGCTCGAACCTGCCAAGAACAGCTGCTCACCGCCTGGTTTTCTTGCTCTGCCTTTTGCAATTGCGACAACCTGAAGCCAGTCGAGCTCGAGTTCGTCAAGGACTGTTAGCGCCTCGGATAGCTGGCCCTTGCCCCCGTCAACGAACAGCACGTCAGGCATTGGCACCTCGCCTTTCTTGACTCGTACATAGCGTCTTCGAAGTGCTTCGGCCATCGCCGCATAGTCGTCGCCCGCCACTACCGGTTTCAGATTGAAGCGCCGATAGTCGCTCTTCAATGGTCCGGCCGTGTTGAATACCACGCAGGAGGCGACGGTCGCTTCACCGGATGTATGGCTCACGTCAAAACACTCGAGGCGTTCGGGCGGCCCCTCGAGCTGCAGCACTTCACCCAGTGCTGCGAACTGGCGCCGAATCGTTGCATTGCTGGCTGCCTGCAGATCGAGTCCCTGTTCCGCGTTCGTACGGGCCATCTGCAGCCAGCGCAGCCGGTCTCCCCGGACCCGGTGCTTGATTTGTACTTTGTGACCCGATCGCTTCGACAGGCTGCCTTGCAGTAACTGAAGGTCTTCAATATCGGAATCGATGATGATTTCTGAAGGCGCATCCCGGCCCAGGTAATATTGCGATAGAAAGCCTCCATGCATTTGCGGCATAGTTGCATCGCCGCTGATTCTGGGAAAGTGGTTGCGGCTGCCGAGCATTACACCGTGCCGAATGAACAAGATGGTGACGCAATGCAGTCCGGGACGTGATGCAATTGCAATGACATCCAGGTTCTTCGCAGTCGTTCTGGAGACAAGCTGTTCCGCTTCGACCTTTTTGATGCGAGCAATCTGGTCGCGGCAGCGGGCGGCCAGCTCGTAGTCCTGCATTTCGGCTGCCTGCTCCATATGCGCGACGAGCGTGTTGATCACGCTACGGTTCTTGCCCTCAAGGAAAAGAATTGCTGCGCCCGCATCTTTACTGTATCCAGCCTCATCGATATAGCCGACGCAGGGCGCGGTACATCGCCTGATCTGATATTGCAGGCACGGACGGGTCCGGTTGTTGAAGTAACTGTCCTTACACTGCCGGACCAGGAAGAGTTTCTGTAACTCGTTCAGCGTTTTCCGTACGGCACCAGTACTTGGGTAAGGTCCGAAGTACCGGCCCTTGCCTTTGCGCGGCCCACGATGAAATTCGAGGCGCGGAAAAGGATGTTCCGTCGATACGTATATATAAGGGTAGCTCTTGTCATCTCTGAGGACGACATTGAAGCGTGGCTTGTGCCGTTTGATCAGGTTGTACTCGAGGATGAGGGCTTCGGCTTCCGTGTTGGTAACGGTTACCTCGACATCTCTGA
>JAZFPY010000062.1:0-5239 GCA_036444875.1 Woeseiaceae bacterium
AGCCCCGACGAGAAGCCGAGGAAAAAGATGACGACTATCTTGTTCTGGAGATAGTAGCGCCAGCCCGGTTTGCCTGTCTCCTCTACTGCCATTCGTAGTCCATCGTCAGAGGCGCATGGTCCGAGAATCGCTCTGCTTTATAGATATCGGTGCTGCGGATCTTGTCCCTGAGGCCTGGCGTCACAACCTGGTAGTCCAGCCGCCACCCCACGTTCTTGTCCCAGGCCCGGCCCCGGTTTGACCACCATGTGTACTGCTCCGGCTCGGGATTGACCACGCGAAATGCGTCAACATAGTTTGCCGGGCCAAAGAGCTTCTCCATCCACTGCCGTTCTTCGGGGAGGAACCCGGAGTTCTTCTGATTAGCCTTCCAGTTCTTCAAATCGATTTCCTTGTGGGCGATATTCCAGTCGCCACATAATATGTACTCTGATTCTCGCCTTTGTAGCTTTTCCAGGTGTGGCGTGAACGCATCAAGGAAGCGAAACTTCGCCGCCTGCCGCTCTTCGCTGGAAGACCCGGACGGCAGGTACACCGATACCACACTCAGTTTTCCCAGCCGGACCTCCAGATATCGCCCCTCATCGTCGAATTCCTGCTCACCAAAGCCGCGAATAACTTCATCGGGTTCCTGCCGCGAATAAATCGCGACTCCACTGTAGCCTTTCTTGATCGCATCCTCGTAAAAGCAATGATAGCCGACGGGAGTAAAACAGGCGTCCGTCAACTGATGGATCTGCGCCTTGGTCTCCTGGATGCAGACGACTTCGGGCGACTGTTTGTCCATCCATTCAAAAAACCCTTTTCTCGCTGCCGCACGAATGCCGTTCGCATTTAAACTGATGACACGAAACACTTCTCCCCCGGCCCTGCACGGGCAATTTCACTACGCGACTTCGCCTACATTTATCGAACCAAATCGGGCATCGGTATGTCATACTCCCGTGCCCTGCCGTGGCATGGAAAGCAGATTGACACGGCGAACAATCATACAGAACCTGAGTCCCAGTCCAACAATATGCGTGCGTACAAAAGAGAATTTCTGGAGCTTTCGCTTGAGCTCGGTGTTCTGCGTTTCGGTGAGTTCACACTAAAGTCCGGACGAAACAGTCCCTACTTTTTTGATGCGGGTCTTTTTAGCACCGGTTATGCGGCTGCAAAACTTGGCCGCTACTACGCGTCGGCGATCGCGGCTTCAGACCTTGAATTCGACATGCTTTTCGGCCCTGCTTACAAAGGTATCCCACTTGTCGCTCTGGCGGCTTCCGCACTCGCTGAACATCATGACCTTGACGTACCGTATGCTTTCAATCGAAAGGAAGTTAAAGGCCATGGCGAGGGAGGCAGCATCGTCGGTACACCGCTGGCCGGCAGGGTACTTATCGTTGATGACGTGATTACCGCGGGTACTGCAGTTCGGGAAGCGCAGCAGATAATTACTTCCGAGGGCGCCGATATTGCGGGACTTGTCATTTCGCTCGACCGGCAGGAGATCGGCAGGGACTCGCGCTCGGCGGTTCAGGAAGTGGAGCAGACGCTCAGGATTCCGGTTATCAGCATCGTTCAGCTCGAAGATCTGGTCGATATGCTGGAAGAATCCACTGAGTACGCCGAGTTCCTCAAACCGATCCTCGATTACAGAAGTAAATATGGGATAGACTCATAAGCTATTGATTTCATTTGTGGGTTCTAGGCTATTTACAGATGTCAAATTGGCTACTAAGCTTCCAAATACGCGAACCAGTCGCTCTTTGAATGTTGTATTTTGTGTAATATTTTGTTTATGCAAGCATTGATAGTTGCAATCGTAACCATTTTTTTGGCGCTGCCGCTGGCCTCCACGGCCGCAGAGCATCAGAAGCTGTACCGCTGGGTGGACAGTGATGGTGTCACACATTATGGCGACTACGTTCCCGCCGAATACGCCGAAATGGAGAAACACGTTCTCAATGAGCACGGCGTCACCGTGGACGTCTTGCGTGGCAAGAGAACAGCAGAACAGATTGCCGAAGACAATCGCATGGCAGAACTTAAGCGACAGGCGGAGTTGCAGCGGCGTGCCGATGAGGCGCTGCTTGCCACTTATCTGTCAGTAGACGAGATCGTCATGCACCGGGACCGGCGTATCGAGTTGTTCCAGGCGCAGTCTCGGGTTACGGAACTCTATTTGCGAAACATGATGCACCGTATGACCGAATTGCGCGAAGAGGCTTTCAAGTACCAGCCTTATAGTTCGAATCCGGACGCCGAGATGATCGACCCGGACCTGGCTGAAGACATTCTCGTCACCAAGGCGACAATCAAGCGCCATGAGGAGAACCTGGAGCGGTTCCGGGAAGGCGAACAGAACATCGTCGCGCGCTTCGATGGCGATATCACCCGATTCAAATCTCTGAAGGGCCTGAACTAGCCCGAACCCCGATTAACGAGGGACGCGTGACGTGGGTTACCCGGTCCCGGAATGGCCGAACCCGCCGTCCCCGCGATCGCTTTCCCGAAATTCCTCGACAAGCTCGAACCGGACCTGCTCAACAGGTACAAACACCATTTGTGCGATGCGCTCCCCCGGCTTGATTTCATATGCTTTGGTGCTTCTGTTCCAGCAGGAGATAAATATCTGACCCTGATAGTCGGAATCGATCAACCCGGTCAGGTTGCCGAGCACCAGACCGTGTTTATGTCCCAGCCCGGAGCGCGGAAGCAGCACCGCCGCCAGGCGGTTGTCGCCGATGTGAATTGCAAGACCAGTGGGAACCAGCTCGGCGTCGCCCGGCCCGACAGTCAGCGGCTCATCGATGCATGCGCGCATGTCGAGTCCCGCAGATCCGTCGGTTGCATAGTGCGGCAGGGCTATGGATTTCCCGATTCGGGAATCCAGTATCTTCAGTTCAATCGCTCGCAATGCTCTCGCCCGTCAGTCCCTTACGGCGCGTGGCCAGTCTTTTTTTGTTTGTGTGTCGGCACTCCTGGCATAGCGGTCCGCAATCAACTGGATCAATTGCGTTGCGAGCTCCGATTTGGCTGTCATCGGAAAAGACCGCTCGCCTCCACGCCAGAACACTTCGACCGCATTATCTTCACGGTCGAAGGCCCGATCTGCACCGACTTTGTTCGCAACGATCATGTCGAGCTTCTTATTTTGAAGTTTGCCGAGCGCATAGTCACGGACGCGCTCGGTCTCCGCTGCAAAGCCGACTGTAAAGGGCCCGTTGGCCAGCTTCGCTACTGACGCCAGCGTATCGGGCGACTTGAGCAGATCGATCTGCATTGCCGCTTTGGTCTTTTTGATCTTGTGTTGTTCCTGTTTCTCGGGCCGGTAATCGGATACAGCAGCAGCAGCGATGAAAATGTCGATACCCTGAATATGCTCGTGCGTCGCGGCAAACATCTGCTCCGCTGTCTCGACTCGCAGACACTCGATCCCGCCCGGTTCGTCCAGGCCGACCGGGCCGCTGATCAGGATGACCTTCGCTCCGGCGTCTCTCGCAGCACGGGCCATGCAAAAGCCCATTTTCCCCGAACTGCGGTTCGAGATGTAGCGAACGGGGTCGATGGCCTCGCGAGTCGGGCCGGCTGTAACCATCACCGTTCTGCCCTGGAGCTGAAGCTGCCCGGTACCTGAGATCGAGACCGGTGCTATCGACTGTATGGCGGACACGATGTCATTCGGTTCCATCATTCGCCCTATTCCGGTTTCACCACAGGCCTGATCGCCATGCTCCGGGCCGAGCACCCTGATGCTGCGGCTTTCCAGTACCTCGCGATTGGCCTGCACCGCCGGGTTCGCCCACATGACATGATTCATGGCGGGGGCAATAACGATGGGTGCTCGCGTTGCCAGACACAAGGTCGTGAGCAGGTCGGGTGCGGCGCCTGTCGCAATGCGCGCCATGAATTCCGCCGTAGCCGGGGCGATCAAAACGAGATCCGCCCAACGTGCCAGCTCGATATGGCCCATGGCCGCTTCGGCTTCCCTGTCCCAGAGACTCTGGCGGACAGGCAGGCCCGACACGGCCTGAAGGGTGGTTTCCGTGACGAACTGCTTTGCCGAGTCGGTCATCACGACCTGCACGCAGGCACCGTGTTCACGGAGCCGGCGGACGAGTTCCGGCGTTTTGTAGGCGGCGATGCCGCCGGTCACACCGAGAATGATGTTCTGCTTTGCCATGGTGCCTCGAGTCTTCGGCCTGGCCCTCAGCTTAGCCCTTCTCCTGGTGACATTTCCAGCAAATGGCCCACATGGGGGCCAATTGTTTGCACCCGGGCCATTTTGTCGCTTGCCGTCCAGCGTCTCGCGAGCCAATCTGTTGGTTTCCAGGGGACAGGGAGTGTCCATGACGATCATTCAAGGACGGCAGGGCAGGTCGCCAGGCAAGCAAATACTGGCGCAGAGTGCGGCGTCGCTTTCAGAGGCCGAACTACTGGCCGTGTTTTTCCGCCACGGCGGCGGCCCTGACTCAGCCATCGACATCTCAAGCCGCTTACTGGGCCGGTTTGGCGGCCTGCGGGGACTGCTGCAGGCCGGGGACGACCAGCTCGCAGCGCAAAAGGGTATCGGTGCATCACGGCTCGCGATTCTCAGGGCGCTTCCCGAACTGGCCAAGCGGTATTTCGAAGCGACCCTGCCAACAGGACAGGCAATCCGCAGCCCCGCCGATACGGAGGCTTTCCTGACCGCCAAGCTGCGTGACCTGCCGCACGAGTTGTTTTGCTGCCTGTATCTCGACAACAGGCACCGAATTATTCGTTTTGAGGAGCTGTTTCGCGGGACCATAGATGGCACCAGCGTCTATCCACGTGAAATCGTCAAACAGTCCCTGTCGGTGAACGCCGCGGCGATCATCCTGGCGCATAATCGTTGTTTCAATCAGAACATGTTGTTTTTAATGGTCCTTTCGTAGCTCAATTGCCTCTGATACCCGCAAATGTACCCGCTTTTGTTCTCAAAACAGGCAATAAACAGAGATAAGCCAGCTCAGCCCTTTTGCTATCAATCTTCCCCTCAAGATACGCCTGTTCAATCAGATCGACCAACTCAGGATCAGGTGGCCTGGTCTGCTCAAGGATTTCGAATAGATCACAGTGATGGCATGACATCCTGCGAGCATGACCGGACTGTGGATTGCTTACCTTGTTAGAAATTGGCCTGTTCTTACAGAAATGGGTCCCATCTAGAGGGGTGCCGGCGGGCAAAAAACGTTCCCGTGAATAACGTCATGAGGGTGCTTGTCACGCCGCT
>JAZFPY010000063.1:0-4797 GCA_036444875.1 Woeseiaceae bacterium
GACGCTGTTTGTCGAAGAGACGCCGTCATTCGCGTCGAATCCTGACTAGACAGCGCTCGGTCCCCGAGAGACTCTTCAATGAGTCGCTATTGGCCGGTCTCCCCGAGACCGGCCCTTTTTTGTTTGCTTGGCTGGATTTATGGTATGAAGCTCCTCTCAGATGGACTAACGGCGATAATTTATGGCAGACCTTGTTGAGCGCAAATGCCGGCCTTGCGAAGGCGATGTCGAGCCTTTGACTGCGGATCAGGCTGGCGAGCTGATGTCGGCATTGCACCCGGACTGGGAGCTTGCCGAATCCGGCCAGTACATCAGCCGTGAATTTCGATTTCCGGGGTTTGCCATGACAATTGCTTTCACCAATGCCGTTGCCTGGGTTGCAAGCACCGAGGGACACCACCCGGAAATGATCGTCAAATACGGAAGTTGTCTCGTGCGATATACGACGACGGCAATAAACGGGCTGTCGGATAACGATTTCATTTGCGCCGCCAAGATAGATCGGCTGGCGGCCCAATGATCGAACTCAGCGATATTCAGGCTGCGGCGAAACGCCTGGCGCAGGTTGCGGTCAGAACACCACTCCTCCGGCCGGCCGAACTTGACGAGATCGCCGGCGGCACAGTCTTGTTAAAGCCCGAGTGCTTGCAGGTAACCGGCACTTTCAAGATCCGTGGCGCCTATAATTTTCTGAGTCGGCTGTCTCCCGAGCAAGCGAGCAAAGGGGTGGTGGCATGGTCTTCGGGCAACCATGCACAGGGGGTGGCCAGGGCCGGTAGCCTGCTTGGCATCAAAACGGTCATCGTCATGCCCGAGGATGCCCCGAAAGTAAAAATAGAACGAACCAAACGGTTTGGCGGAGAGGTCGTTCTGTACGACCGGTACAGTGGTGACCGCGAGGCGATCGCCCGGCAGGTCGCCGCAGAACGTGGCGCCATAGTCGTGCCGTCCTATGATCACGAGGACATCGTTGCCGGCCAGGGTACGGTCGGTCTCGAAATCGTCGAGCAGTGCAGCGAGCTCGGTCTTTCGCCCGACCAGGTTCTTCTCTGCTGTGGCGGAGGAGGGTTGAGCGCGGGCTCGGCTGTCGCGATAAAGGCGCTATCACCGGCAACGTCCGTTCACACGGTCGAGCCGGCGCACTTTGATGACACGGCCCGGTCGTTACGCGAAGGCGTACGCTGCTCGAATCTGAAAACGGCGCGTTCGATCTGCGATGCGTTACTGGCGGAAACCCCCGGCGAGATGACTTTTGCCATAAATCAAGAACTTGCAGGTGAAGGTCTCGTCGTCAGTGACGAAGATGTAAAAGTGGCAATGCGTTTTGCGTTCAGTCACCTGAAGCTCGTTGTCGAGCCTGGCGGGGCTGTTGCGCTTGCGGCTGTATTGACGGGAAAAATAGACTGCAAAGACAAGATAACGGTCGCAGTGTTGACCGGTGGCAACGTCGACGCGGAATTATTCTCGGCAATTCAGAATGAGCCCTGAACCAGGGCCGGCGATCCTTGCTGAAACACTCGGGCTAGTTGTGGCTGGATCCGAATTGCGACTTGTGTAATACCGTGACGTTTGCCGCATTCGGCTCAGGGTAAGTCCCCGTCGGCATTGCGTGGTGACGCCGGTTTTCCCAATCATCCAGCCACTCGATGATGAGTTGGAGTTGTTCGATATCTTTCCCGGCCCGGTGCAGCGGCATTTCGCAAACTCCGATGCCCTCTGCAGCGGCATGTACGAAATTCTGACTGTCCCGTATGACCGCAATTACCGGAATCCCCAGCGTATCGAGGAAATTCATGAGCTTCTCGAAGCTCTTGGTGTTCCGGCGCGTGCGATTCGCCACGACCGCAAGCTTGCGGTCGCGCCGATCGATTTTTGCGACGAGCAGGAGGTCGGCGATGCAATGCGATGCGGCATGAATATCGATTGCAGAGGGCAATACCGGTACCAGTATGCTTGTGGCATCGCGCGTTATTTCGCGTAAATCGTCGTGGCTCAGGCTGGCCGCAGAATCGACGATGAGACTGGTCGTCTCATTGGGTACCCTGAGCTGCCAGCTGCGAGTCGCCTGCATGCTGTTCTTGTAGGCAGCAATGCCGTGTATCGGAGGCTGCGAGCAGGGGCGTTTCTCGAGCCACCTCATGGTGGAGCCCTGCTGGTCGCAATCCATAACGGCCGGGACCGGGCCGCCGCGGCCCGCGTAGTAACTGGCCAGGTTCGTTGCGAGCGTCGTTTTCCCGCAACCTCCCTTCGGATTCAAAATGACGATCTTGTTCAGATCGTTTCTGTTTGGCGTGATGAGCATCTTGGTTTGGCGATTATCCTCTCGACTGATCGTTACTTTGTGACATTCGGTGTGCCAAATCCATGCGCCGGTTCACACAATACCGGAAACTGCCGCATTTGGGGACGGGCCGCGTTATGTCCGTTCCCTACAGGTGCAGTGCACCATGTTCGTCCCTCTGCCGTCCCGGTATGAAGAATCGGTCAACATCGCCCATTAGCGTGGCGGCGAGATCTCGGGCGAATACTTTGTCGCCGAAATACCAGGAATGGTTGTAGGCTCCGATAAAGGTCGCTTTCTTCCTGTCCTTGCCGGCGAAGTATGCGCCGCAGTTCACGTTGACGGCCTTGTCCTGATGATCGGGCGGCAGCCCGATTCGACCGGCCCTCGGGGCAACACCGACACGCTTGACGTTCGACAGTTTGAGTACCGAGTCAAAGGGGTTCTGATAGTTCGTAAGCCGGGTGCAGTGACGGTAGATCGAACTCGATTTTGAATCGGACGCCGACATCGATCGGCTCGACACGTCGGCGCCCACAAAACAGACTTGTGACACGTTCCAGTTGGTAGCCGCAATTCCAGGCCTGTCATCCGCATCGTCGAAGCCTTCTCTGACGACATAGGCGCCGGTCGAATGTGCGATGACATGGACGTTGTATTCACAGCCGCGAAACTGCGTTGAGGCAAGCAGGCTGATGCAGTCATCTACCAGGCGAAGCGCTGTGATCTTCGCGTCGCTACGGTCCTCAAGGTAATTCAGCGCACGATCATCACTTGGCCAGTCGAAACTGACGAGCACCCCCTTGAATCCAGCATCTGCGAGATCGGCTTTGAGTCGGCGATGGCGCCACATAATGCTTTTCGCGTCATTGCTGTAGCCGTGGACGAGAACTGCGATGTCGCCACAGTCATTTCCGGTGTTGTGATTCGTGTGAGTCTGTCCTTCAGCCATGACGGCGTCGACCCATTCGGCCTGTTCAATGGCGTGAGCAGGTGTCGGCAGCCGGTTGGCAGGGACTTTGAGAAATCGCGTCCGCCCGGGTTCCGCATCAAACTTTTGCTTGCGTATACGCCGGGCGGATAGCAGGTAGTCGGGCATCGTCAGATCTTTGTCAGGGCACAGATCATCATTATTCGGCTGGCTTTCTGACCTTTAGCAGTAAGCGGTCTGTCTTGCCTCGCACAGACTCATCGAATACGAACAGACTATGGTCATCCGTCTCATTGCGCAGCAGATCGCTGTCCGATTCGACGATAAATCCAGCTGCTTCGACAGTTTCGAGGACCTTGGAAATCTCGATCCGGTGTAATGCCGCGTTGTCCGCACCGGCTTCACCGACGTGATCAATAATTCCGAGCACGCCGCCGGGCCTTAGAACGCTTGCTATGGACCGGAGGGCGTCGACGGTCGCTTCCGGGCCGCCCCGGTTGTAGACGTCGTGGTAATTGAGGGCCGTTATCGCGGCGTCGAATGGGCCGTCTTCAGGCGTCAGGTCTGCGAAGTCCTTGTTGAGGCGTGTGACGTTCGGCAATCGATCGCCGGCCAGGCGGCCACTGATCGCTTTTTCATTCGCGCCGTCCCGAAACTTGAGCACTCCCGGCGTATTTTGCGCGACAACATGCCCGTCCTCGCCAACCGCCAGCGACAGTACTTCGGTGTAGTAGCCGCCAGCCGCGATCACATCCATTACGCGCATCCCGCTCTCGATACCAAGGAACGCGACGACGTCCGCCGGTCGGCGCCCAGCGTCGCGCGCCCGATCCGATTCCGCTCTATCTTCGCTGGCAAGGCGCATTCTCAAATCGTTGGTGGCCTGTTCGCTTGCCGTCTCAGGCGCTGCCCCCCCGGTTGCAGGCCCGGACTCCGGGCCGTTGCCACCACCACACGCGGCGATGGCGAGCGAAACAGCGAAAAAGGTGAGAACCGTGGTTTTTCTTCTGGCAATCATCGGAATCCTCCAGGCAATTCTTGTTTTTGATTCGGGGCGTCCCAGCATACAACTGCTCTTGCCCGGCAACAATCTATGCCGGACCTGATGCTTACCTATCGTCCGGGTATTCGGGCCAGACGGGAATTTCACTGGCGTCGCAGGACCAGGCGGCTCGCGACTCCCAGAAAATCCTGGCGGTCGGGTCGATCGCGGGCGACTCGTCCAGCGATCCTGCCGGAATGACTGCGAGGCTCAGGTCGGGCGCAATGCGCGGCAGCGGGCTCCCGCAATTCGAACAAAATACGGTGCGAAAGCGTTCGGCGTCCGGCACTTTGAAACTCTCGAGGAGTTCTTCGCCGGAAAGCCATTTGGCAGCATCGGGTTTCAAGATGATATTGCTGGCGTGGCCTGTACCCGTGGTTTTGCGGCAACGCCGACAGTGACAATGATAGAAAGCCCTCGGATTGCCCGAGATCTCATAGCGGACCGACCCACACAGGCAGCTGCCCGAGAGTGTTGACTGAGACACGTCGAATTCCCCTCTGGTGATTCTTGAGGACAATCTTACTGCATCTGCAGAAAAAC
>JAZFPY010000064.1:0-5012 GCA_036444875.1 Woeseiaceae bacterium
GAAGGCGGCATAAGCGACACCGAAACTGAAATGCTGGTCAACGCCGGTTTCATCGGTACATCATTGGGCCCACGGGTGCTGCGGACCGAAACCGCCACAATAGTCGCCATGGCCATTCTGCAAGCGCAATGGGGCGACCTTTAGCCCCCTTGCAAACAAGGCCAACGTCACCACCAATGCATGTTTTCAGCTACCACATTCAAGGACAGGTGTGGTGAGTACTGTTTATGAGACCGTGGCCCGCAGGGATGCGGGCCCCGAGCCTACAGGGACGTACTTGCGGCGTGTCTCAGAGTGAAGACTGGCAATTCATGTCCTCGATCGACATGCCCGGTTTATGGGACAGCAGTGGGTCTGACTCTCGACAATGACCGGATTCCCTTAATCCGACAGGAGCCTTTCTGCCGCTTCTTTCAGCGCCTCTGCGGATAGCCGCACTTTATAATTTGGATTGGCATAAACAAACGATATTTCACCGGATGCATCTATAACATAAACAGAAGGCACTGCGAGTGCCCGATACTTGCTGATCGATGACTCGTCGTAGTCGCGGCCCTTGTCGTCCAGATGGTCGACGAGTCGATCGGCAACAGTGAAGGCAGTACCAAAAGCTCGTGCGGCATTGATATCAGCGTCCGACAGGATGACGTAGTCCAGTCCGTCAATATCCTCCTGTGTTTCCATTTTCAAGCTGGAATAAAGTTGGCCCGGGCGATCGTTACTCAGAAAAAGCACATCGAAGCCGTTTGCTCTTATTTCCGGGATGACGTGCCTGAGTTCGGATAAGTGCATATTGCAGTAGGGGCACCAGCCGCCACGGAAAGAAATCAAAATGGTCGGACGTTCGAGATTATCCGGATCGAAATCGTAGGGTTCATCCTCGACCGTCCGAACGGTGAACGCCGGTGCGCGGTCACCAACCTGCAAAGGCGATATGTCTTCCGGCTTCGATGGCAAAGTAAAATTGTCGGCAGCGATCCCCTGTCGGCAGACTGAGACGACGAGCGATGCGATCAACAGTACGACAAACGTTGCGCGAGTGACATTTTGGGTGGCTGACATCTCAAATACTCCTGGGGACTGCCGATCTGACCGGCGATGCACCCCTTTTATTACAACGTAGCCCTGAATTACTCGTGTCTCAGGGCGTCGATGGGATCGAGATTCGCTGCCCTTTTCGCCGGCATGATGCCGAAGAAGAGTCCGACTGCAGCACTGAATATGAAGGCCGTGAGCACCGAACCCGATGTCACCACGGTCTGCCATCCGGCAAATTTGGCGGCGAACATCGCGGCGCCTGCCCCGACCGCAAGACCCAGGGCACCGCCGATCAGACAGAGCGTCATCGACTCGACCAGGAATTGCAAAAGAATATTGCCCTTCGTCGCTCCCAGGGCCTTGCGAATGCCGATTTCCCGTGTTCTCTCGGTGACCGTAACCAACATGATGTTCATGATGCCTATGCCACCGACAAGCAGGCTTACGCCGGCAATGCCTGCCAGCAGATAGGTAAATACTTGTGTGGCTTCCTGTCGCGCGTTAAAGAATTGCTTGCGGTCGTGAATCGCAAAGTCATTGTCCTTGCCCGGCAAAATCCCGTGCTCGCGACGTAACACGCGTTCGATATCGACCATCGCCAATTCAACACTCGAACCAGGTGCCACCTTCGCGCTGATCGTCTCCACTTTGTCGGTGCCGGTTACGCGGAACTGTGCCGTTCTAAGGGGAATCCAAATGTCATCATCAGGATTTCTCCAGCCCGTCGTGCCCTTCGCCTCGAGGACCCCGATCACTTCAAAGTTGATCGAGCGTATTGCGATAGTGCGACCGAGGATACCGGTCGCATCGGTATCCAGCATCCCGGGTATTTCGTTGCCTACGACTGCCACCCTTTTTCGGCCCGAGTCGTGCGACGCTGTAAACATTTCGCCGAGTGCCATTTCAAATCCATGGACAATCGGATAGTTGGGCGTCGTACCCAGAATTCCGACGTTAATATTATGGTTACCGTATTTGACCTGATACCGCTCGCTGATTTCGGGTACGAACGCTTCGACGTGTCGGGATCCACGTACCAGAGCAGCTGCATCGTCCGTTGTCAGTGTCCGCAAGTTCCTTGCGACGCCGTGGTTGAACCAACTGCCGGCAGCAATCGACAGGATGTCGCCGCCAAGTGCTTCCATTTGCTCATCGATCGCGCGCTGCGCCCCGGTGCCGAGTGCGACCATCGTAATGACGGCCGCGACACCGATGATAATGCCAAGCATCGTCAATGCCGCACGGAACAGATTGCCACGAATCGATTGGAGCGCAATCCAGAATGTTTCTGACATCAGCACAGGTTCAGTATCTCTCTCACTTGCGCTTCGCGATGCCGGGCACGCCACCGATGCGGCGTGAGATAAAGCGCTGCAACTGTTCCTGAGTCTCGACCAGGTGTGCGCTGGGCAACAACAATACTTTGTCGGTCGCGTCGAGGCCGGAGATGATCTCAACGCGGTCGAGATCTGTCAGCCCTGCGCGCACGTTAACAATTTGCGATTCACCGTCAGCATCGACGACAACCCAGAAGTTTCCTCCGAACCGATAGTCGGTTGCCGAAGACTTGTCACCCGCCGGCCCGTGCCCGGGCGATCTGCCTGTACCTTGAAACACACGCCGCATGAGCTGTTGCTCGCTTGCACTCATGGTCTGGCCGCTACGGCGCTTCGCCATGAGCTCATGAACTTTTTCGGGCTCGACGCCCGGCGGCAACTGGATTGTACGGTCACCCATCCTTATTGTTGCCGCGGCATCGGTGCTTCGTGAGTCTTCTTTGGATCCGCCAGGGTCGAGTTCGGCACGCAAGTCTGACTCGCTCATACCCAGAATCCCGGCGGTGGCGACCACATCACGCTCCGTACGCAATGCGATCACGGGAACTGTCAGCACGTTGTCGCTTCTGGCAACCGATACTTCGATCTCGGCGTTCATCCCCGGCATCAGAAGCCCTTCGGGGTTTTGCAGTGAGATAAGAACCGCGAACATGGTGACATTCTGCTCGACCACGGCTTGCGGCTCGATCTTCGTCACTTCTCCACCGAACGGCTGGTTCGGATAGGCCGCAACTGTGACGCTGGCAGTCATGCCTGGCCTGACCTTGCCAATATCTGTCTCGTCGACCAGCGCACGAATCCGGACGGCGCTCAGATCCGCCATTGTCAGCAACAGCGTTCCGCCACCGAAGTCCTGCGTGGGTGAAGAAATTACCTGACCTTTTTCGACTGGCTTCGCGAGAATCGTTCCTGACACCGGTGCCCGAATATCGGTGTCTTCTACGGCGATCCGGGCGTTTTCGACTGCGACTGTGGCGCTCACAACCTGTGCCTCGGCATTCGCCAGCTCCAACACCGCCGCTTCGTGATCCGATTCAGTATATGTGCCTTTCTTCAGGAGGGATTTGGCACGCTCCATCTGGGTTTCGGATATCGTACGCCGGGAATGGGCCGCTTTTAGTTCCGCCTCGGCCTGGGCCAGACGATTTCTGACCGTTCTTGGATCAATGTGAACGAGCAGGTCGCTCGCTTCGACGTAGTCACCGATTTCCACAAGCAACTCGAGCACCTCGCCCGACGCTTTGGATTTCACCTCGACAATCGCCAGGGGCTCAACGATGCCCGACGAGTCGACGCTGACCTCAATAGACCGCCGTTCGACAGATGCCGATTCATAAATCAGCGTATCGATTTTTTCTTCGCCGCACGCGACAAGTAATAGCCCGCATAACGCAATAACTATTGACTTCATTTGTTCTCTTCCGCTACCGAGTCGCTGACGACTTTGCCATCGCTGAGGCGAATGCTGCGCTTCGCATGGTTGGCAACATGTTCTTCGTGCGTAACAAGTATCAGCGTATTGCCCGCTTCATGGAGTTGATCAAACAGGCTCATAATTTCATCTCCGGTGTTCGAGTCCAGATTGCCTGTCGGTTCATCCGCGAGCAGTATGCTTGGATTGGTTACGAGTGCTCTCGCAATCGCAACCCGTTGTCGCTGACCGCCCGACATTTCCGACGGGCGGTGGCGCATCCTGTCCGCAAGCCCAACTGTCTCCAGAGCATGCGCTGCCCTGTCGTGTCTGTCTTTGCGGCGCAGTCCCGCATATATAAGTGGCACCTCGACATTACTCAACGCCGTCATCCGTGACAGGAGATTGAAGGTCTGGAAAACAAATCCGATCTCCTTGTTCCTCGCTCTGGCGAGTTGATGATCGTTCATTGCCGACACCGGCTGGCCGTTGAGCCAATATTGCCCATCTGTCGGTGTGTCCAGGCAGCCGATGACATTCATCAAAGTCGATTTCCCGGAGCCGGACGGACCCATGATCGCCGCGTATTCGTTTGTCTCTATGCTGAGAGACACGTTAT
This sequence comes from Woeseiaceae bacterium, assembly GCA_036444875.1. Taxonomy (GTDB): domain Bacteria; phylum Pseudomonadota; class Gammaproteobacteria; order Steroidobacterales; family Woeseiaceae; genus JACZWL01. Next base: position 4,406 of record JAZFPY010000064.1, read on the forward strand.
CCAGGGCACGAATGGTCTCCTCGCCCATTTGATAGAAGCGCTCGATATTTTGCAGCCGAATCACGGTTTCAGTCACAACTTGTTGTTTTCAAAATAAATGCCTTAGGTCAGTTGGCCCTGATACCCGCAAATGTACCCGCTTTTGTTGTCAAAACAGGCAATAAACAGAGATAAGCCAGCTCAGCCCTTTTGCTATCAATCTTCCCCTCAAGATACGCCTGTTCAATCAGATCGACCAACTCAGGATCAGGCGGCCTGGTCTGCTCTAAGAGTTCAGGTAGATCACATTGAAGGCATGACATCCTGCAAGCATGACCTGACTGTGGATTGCTTACCTTGTTAGAAATTGGCCTGTTCTTACAGAAATGGGTCCCATCTAGAGGGGTGCCGGCGGGCAAAAAACGTTCCCGTGAATAACGTCATGAGGGTGCTTGTCACGCCGCTACAAAATAAAAGGGGAACGGCAGCTTTTCCCGAAAGCGGACGTTCAAACTGCTGGAAAGGGCGTCAAATTAAGGTCCGCTTTTGGCCGAAAGCGGACATAAAGAAAAACGCCGCGGTCTGGCTGTACTCTTGCTTCTGCCGTAGTTATCGTGAGGTTGAAGAT
>JAZFPY010000065.1:0-4945 GCA_036444875.1 Woeseiaceae bacterium
CCGAGATTGCGCAGCTGGCCGTCGACGCACTTCGCAAATCTTTACAGATCAGCACACCGATTTCATGGCAGGAAATCTATGACTTTTCGTGGACAGACTAAAAGTTATGTGTGCTTTGAGGACAACGTGGACCGGTTTTCACAAGCAATTACACTCGGATTGCAATAACGTCTGTTTCGCTACGGGCATTTGAGATACTGGAGGGGAGGCACGGGATACAATGGATGTTACCGGCATACTGGCAATCACACTTGCACTAATCGCGTTTGGATTGATTAGCCGAAAGATTGAAGGATCGATCCTGACCGGGCCGATACTGTTCAGCGTGTTTGGTCTGATAGCCGGTCCTGCTGCCTTCGGGTTGATACCGCTGCAGATTAGCAACGAAGGGCTGCATCTGCTGGCAGAGGTCACTTTGATTCTGGTGTTGTTTTCCGACGCGGCCAATATCGACTTGGCGCAGCTGCGTCGCGACCACAACCTGCCCGTCCGCATGCTGTTGATTGGTATGCCATTGACGATCGCCCTAGGGGCCATGGTCGCCTTCTTGTTTTTCGACGGTCTCGGACCCTGGGAGGCGGCATTGCTGGCGGCAATTCTCGCACCCACCGATGCTGCGCTGGGCCAGGCGGTCGTTTCCAATCGCCTGGTACCGGTGCGCATACGCCAGGCACTCAATGTTGAAAGCGGCCTCAACGACGGCGTCGCCTTGCCCTTTATTTTGCTTTTTGCGGCGTTCGCCAGCGCCATGCATGCGGAGACAAATGCTGCTGAGTGGCTAGTATTCGGTGCCAAACAAGTCGTATTCGGGCCGCTTGCCGGTATTGCGATCGGCTATGTGGGCGCCAAACTCGTGTCATCGTGCTATCGCAGGCAATGGATGTCAGAAAGCGCCGAAGGAATGATTGCTTTAGGCTTGGCATTCGGCGCATTTGCATTGGCCGAGGTCGTCCACGGTAATGGCTTCATTGCGGCTTTTGTGGGCGGATTGACATTTGGTAATACGCTGAAGCAAAAGTGTCAGTTCCTCTACGAGTTTGCCGAATCGGAGGGTCAGATCCTGATTCTGCTTACCTTTACCGCGTTTGGCGCCGCCATGATCCCGCAAGCGATGGCTGCGGTGACGATTATTCACATTGCGTTCGGCATCCTGGTGCTAACCGTATTACGCATGCTGCCAATTCAGCTGTCACTCATCGGTACAGGCATTAAGCCGGTTACGTCTACTTTCCTTGGTTGGTTCGGGCCGCGCGGGCTGGCTTCCATCTTGTTTGTTCTGCTAATTCTTGAGGAAGCAGAACTGGCAAACGAAAGTACGCTGTTCGCCGCGGTGATTGTCACCGTGACGTTGAGCGTCGTCTTGCATGGCATAACCGCGGGACCAGCTGCCCGATGGTATGGCTCGATGTCGCAACAAATGGGTGAATGCGAGGAGAACCGACCGGTAAGTGACGAGCCCTTCGCCGGGCAGCCCGGATGACAATCGGAGACTTGACATGGTTACATTGAATGACCAACAACAGGAAATGTGCGCCACAAGCAAATGGGATTTCTCGGATCTCAAGGCGCTATTTATTAACTGTACATTGAAGCGCTCGCCAGAACGTTCCCATACACAGGGACTCATCGATATTTCCAGTAAGATCCTGGAGAAGAACGGCGTATCCGTCGACGTCGTGCGCGCCGTGGACCATGACATTGCCTACGGCGTCTGGCCGGACATGACCGAACATGGTTGGGAAACCGATGCATGGCCCGCCATTCTCGACAAGGTCATGGCATCGGATATCCTCGTCATTACTTCACCCATCTGGCTGGGCGAGAAATCATCGGTCTGTACTAAGGTGATAGAACGACTATATTCAGCATCCAGTCAGCTCAACAGTGACGGGCAATACGCTTACTACGGTCGCGTCGGTGGCTGCCTGATCACAGGCAACGAGGATGGTGCGAAACACTGTTCGATGAACATTTTGTACTCACTGCAACATCTTGGCTACGTCATCCCACCGCAGGCCGATGCGGGCTGGCTCGGTGAAGCAGGCCCGGGACCTTCGTACCTCGACGAAGGTTCGGGCGGTCCCGAAAATGATTTTACTAATCGCAATACGACCTTCATGACCTGGAATCTGCTGCACCTGGCACGCATGATGAAAGACGCCGGCGGGATTCCCGCTCATGGCAATCAACGTCAAGCGTGGGATGCGGGTTGCAGGTTCGATTTCGATAATCCGGACTATCGTTAATAGCGGCAGGAGGCAGTCATGCGAAAACCGGGGTCGAACCGAGGTTTTCTTGGATGCTGTTATCAGGAATTGGTGGTCGAGCGCTGGTTAGTGGCTAATTTTCAAATTACACCGACTCGGCCGAGTCTTCTGTTGATTAGTTTAATATATCAATTGGTTATATGTGAATTTTAAAGTAAATACTAGATAATTTTCTAGATAAGTCCTGGCGCCAAAACTCGGGCAATAGCTTTGATTTGGTGATGCACACAGCTGCCTTTCGGAGCGAGCATTGCTGCGGCCGCTATCTTGCGGGACCGGACACGAATGTCACTCCACAAAGCGGTGAGGTTACAGGCAAAGAGTCAAGTTTTCGGTCCCGACAATTCAGGTTTCCGTCTGAACCGCCACCAGGTCACCATCCTGAAGCGACTCTGCGCCACGTACGGCAACACGATCTCCGGACTCGAGTGCGCCACGTACTGCAACATGATCCCCATTGGATTCGGTAATCTCGACTGACACCCGCTCTGCTTTCTGATCGCTGTTGATGCGCATGACAAACGCGCCGTCTTCGCGTAGCACGATCGAATCACGCGGCACCGTCAGGGCGGCATTGGCCGACAAGGGCAGGGTAACGCTCACCAATTGGCCTGCGGCAACGACTTGCGGTGCGTCTTTCGGAAGTTCGAGCCGAACTTCGAAGGTCTGCGATTGGGAGTTGGCAGCGGGCACGATCTTTCGAATACGCCCCTCCAGGCGCATCTCACTTATCTTGACCTCGGCAATCTCGCCGATTTGCATGCGGGGCAGATAACGAATCGGCACTGAGGCGCGAACCTCCAGATTCTGCGTATCCGTAATCGCAGCGAGAACCGTACTGCGTTCGACATCCTCACCGGCGCGCTGCAGTTGTTCCGTCACGACACCCGAGAACGGCGCCTTCACATTACAGCGGCGCAGCTGACTTTCTGTTTCCTTGATCGTAATGCGTGCTATCGCCAAGTCACCCTTTGCAAGATCGCGGTCCGCTTGTGTACGTTCGTATTGCATTATTGATATGGCATTTGTTGCAGTGAGAGTTTCCAGCCGTTCGACTTCGCGCGAGAGTGTCTTGAAATTAATGTCTGCGCGCTCGGCCTGGGCGACCTGTCTCTCACGCTGCAGCTCGAGCATCTCGCAATCGAAGCGTGCTACAGGCTCTCCAGCGTTGATCTGATCACCGGGCTCAGCCACCCACTCGAGCCGACCGGCAATGCCTGCCGTAATTTGTATTTCGTTACGACTGAATACAGTGCCGGCCGCCGGTACACGGGGCGCCACACTGGCCAAAACGACCTTTGACACAGTAATTGTTATTGCATCCGAGCCGTTTACCGCCATCGCCTCACTTATCCAGAGGACCAGCAACAGCGCTGCTGCAATTTTGATTGTCAGATGTGATGGTCGAATATTCATCATGTTGTCGCCCTTGCTTGTGGGATCAGGTCAATACTTTTCGTCAACGAAAGTTTGGCTTCACCCATCCTCAAAATACTGGGTAACAGCAGTAGCGTGAATACCGCACTAACACTCATGCCGCCTATGATGACGGTCGCCAGCCCGCGGTAAATCTCGCTACCCACGCCGGGAATCAGCATCAACGGCAACATGCCGCAGATCGATGTCAGCGTGCTCATAAATATAGGTCTTGCCCGGATGCGGATGGCCTGGGCAACGGCCGTTGCCCGATCGGTGCCATCGCGTTCAGCCGCGCGAGTCTGGTGAACCAGCAGAATGGCATTGTTCACCACCAGCCCAAGCAGAATGATAAAGCCGATCATCGTCAGCAGTTCCAGCGCCTGGTAGGTAAATAGATTCAGAACTCGCAACCCGATCACGCCGCCGACGATTGCAAGCGGCATAACCAGCAATACAATCACGCTGTCCTTCACGGATCGGAACATCGCCGCCATGATCAGCGCCAGTATCAGCACGGCCAGAATAAAATTCTTGGCCATTTCCGTCACGGTGCCCGCCAGTTGATCCGCGGTACCGCGATAGTAGATTTCGGCCTCCGCAGGCAGCGCATCTTCGATTACCGGCCCGATTTCGCTACGGATAATATTCAGGGCATCCTCTATGGCCATATTCGGCGGCGGCAACACCTGCAAGGTGACCGTCCGCTGCCCATTGACGCGACGCAGCTGCGTCGGCCCGACCGTTCGTTGTATCGATGCCAGTTCACCGATCACCTGAATGCCGGACTGAGGCGTGAAGATAGGCAGACCCGCAAGGTCCTCCGGTGTGGTCCAATCGCCGCTCCAGATCAGGACATCGAGCCCTTCATTGCCATCGAAGTAACGCCCGGCGCTAAGCCCGCCGGTAAAGGCGCGCACCGCGTCGGCCACGGCACCGCGGTCGAGTCCGGCCTGGGTGATTCGCATGTCATCAGGAATCAGTTGCAGCTCAGGCTTCGACAGTGAGATCCCGGGTATTGCCCGTACCGACCACTCGCTGAACCGCTCATTGATCGCTTCCTGGCCGACCCGCGCACCTTCCATCAGCGGTCCGAGTTCAGGGCCCTGCAAATCGATATCGATATTGCGACCACCGGATATGCCGATGTTCAGCAATGACGCCCGTGACACAAAAGGCTTCGCGCCCGGCAGTCCCACGAGGATCTCTTCACGGAGCTTCCTTATCAGTTCCGGCGCCTCACGCGGATCCTCCGGATAGAT
>JAZFPY010000066.1:0-3519 GCA_036444875.1 Woeseiaceae bacterium
CCTTCGGTGATCTCGATCTCCGAGATGCCGGACTCGTCCAACAGTTCAATTAGTTTTTTTACTTTTCGAATGTCCATTATTTTTCCTCGGCGTCCTCAAGCTGACAGGAAGCAGCTTTGAGCGCAAGTTCATAACCGTAGGCACCGAGGCCGAATAGACAACCCGCGGCAATGTCGCTGAAATAACTTTTGTGCCGAAAATCCTCTCGGGCAAACACGTTGCTCAGGTGTATTTCGATAAATGGAATCCTGACGGCCAGAAGCGCGTCGCGCATCGCAATGCTCGTATGCGTAAACGCGCCGGGGTTCAGCAGGATGAAATCGGTTTTGTCGGTTGCGGCCGCCTGTATGCGATCGACAATCTCGTGCTCGGCATTACTTTGAAAGCACTGCAAGCTATGGCCGAGTTCGGCGGCGAGATCCGTCAGACGGTTCTCGACGTCAGCCAGGTTGGTGTTGCCGTAGACACCTGGCTCGCGGCTGCCAAGAAGATTCAGGTTGGGTCCGTTTATCAGCAAAAGGCTTGGCATTTCTTCGTGACCAGCACCAGTTAGCCGAAGATGGCAACAATTCTAGCCTCTTTCAAGGTAGATGGCGCAAGTTTAGCGACATTTATAAGCGGCGAATCGCCGGAATGGTGGTTTTCGTGGTGCTCTAGAGGCCTTTCAGTGCAGACCTGGCGCCGTCGAGGTCCAGCTCGCCATTCTGCAACTTGTCGAAAACTTCGACGATGAGCTGCACCTGGTCTTCGACGAGCTCCCCGATGTGCGTGTTGATGAGGCGTCCGTCAGGCGCGACGATCATCGTAAACGGCAGCCCGATGAAATCGATCCCCGTCGCCTCCGCCGCGGCCATGGCATCTTCCTGCCCAACGAGTATCGGGTAATTGAATTCGGCTGTTTCCGCGTACTGCGTTACCTGTTCCACAAAGTCGACCGCAACACCGATCACCTGCAAATTGTTTCCCGCGTGTTCAGCCTGCGTTTTTTTCAGCAGCGGGATTTCACGACGACACGGCGCACACCATGTTGCCCAGAAGTTGACCAAACGAGCTTTGCCGGCCCACTCTGATAACTGGTGAGGGTTGCCGTCGAGATCCGGAAGCGTAAAGGCGACGGAATCGCCGCCGACCGGGTCGGGCGCGACCGGCAGGGTATCCTCCGCGTACCGGTTGTAGAGAAAATATCCGAGAGCGGCAGATGCGACTAACAGGCCCGCCATCGCTATGTGCTTTTTCATTCTTGTGCCCGTGTCGTTTGTGCTGTGATTGCGTCCGCAGTACCAAGTGCGAGGCGTACATGCGCGGCGAACTCCTTCGCCTTCATGTATCCGACCACTTCATAACCATTTCGTTGCAGTCCGTCTTTGCCGAAGAAGACGATCGTTGGCGGCCCGAAGACACCGAATCGCCTCAGGAGTGCCTGGTCTTCCTCATCGTTGGCGGTAACATCCGCCTGCAGCAGTATCGTGTCGAACAGTGCCGCCTGCACCGTTGTATCGGTGAATGTGTAATTCTCCATCTCCAGGCAGGAAACGCACCAGTCGGCATAGAAATCGAGCATCGCTGTCTTCCCCTGACTGGATGCTTGCGCGAGCGCCCGATCCAGGTCGTCGACGGTCTTGATTCTGCGAAACTCGAGGCCGCGATGCTCTGCGACGCCAAGTTGCCCCGGAGAGGCCAGACCTGACAAGGGTTGCAGCATGCTGTGCCCGCCAGCCAGCGAGCCGAGCAGCAGCACGGCGCCGTATATGATCGCCAGGAGACCGAAGCCCTTGCCGAGTTTCTGCGCGCCGCCTGATTCGGGCGTGAGCGTGGTCAGTCCACCGAGATAGACGCCCCCCATGAAAATCAGCACGCCCCAGAGCCCCAGCGTTATGGGGCCGGGCAGAACGCGGGACATCATCCAGATTGCAAGACCCAGCATCATGAAACCGAAAGTGCTTTTGACGGCTTCCATCCAGGGTCCTGCTTTCGGGATCAGCTTGCCTGCCGATGCGCCGACCAGCAGCAGTGGCGTCCCCATGCCGAGGCTCATTGCGAAAAGAGCGGTGCCACCGCGCAGCATATCTCCGGACTGGGCCATGACGGTCAGGGCAGCGATGAGTGCTGGTGCAACGCAGGCAGTAACGATCAGCGCAGACAGTGCACCCATTACGAACGCGCCAATAGCCGTGCCGGTCTTCTGGCTGCCGCTGATATTCGCAAGGCGGCTCTGGATGCCGGCTGGCATCTGCAGTTCAAACAGCCCGAACATGCCGAGCGCGAGCACGACAAAAAGTCCCGAGAACAACGTCAGAACCCACGGCTGATTGAAAATCGCCTGCATCTGCAAGCCGATTGCCGCCGCCGCGACGCCCGCGGCTGTGTAGACCAGCGCCATGCCCATCACATAGGTAAATGCCAGCGATAGCCCTCTCGCCGTGCTGATGTTTTCGCCTTCGCCAGCGATGATCCCTGAAAGGATCGGTACCATCGGCAACACGCAGGGCGTAAACGCGAGTAGCAGGCCCGCGCCGAAAAAGGTGGCGATAACCACCCACAAACTGGCTGTGCCGATCAATTCGGCAAGCTTTGCCTGCTCCGAAACCGGCGGCGCGCGATCGCTGATGGCGGCCAGCGCCGAGACCGTGGTAGCCGTCGGCAGTATCACACTCAGAGTCCGCGTTGTGGGCGGGTAGCAAATGCCGCCGTCCGCACACCCCTGGTAACTCAGATCGATATCGAGGTCCATTGCCGCCGGTGTCGCGCGTACCAAAGGCAGCTTGCCGAAGACATCGTTGTGATACACCTCCATGTCGCCGAAGTACTCATCGTTTTTCATTTCGCCAGCAGGTAATTCCATTCTGCCGAGCTGAACACGGTCGGACCGCGTCTCAGCAGATATCTTGTCCTTATAAAGGTAATAGCCAGCGGCGACCTGTATCGATACTTCGATGGTGTTGCCGTCCAGAGGAATAAGCATTGGCTTGAATGCTTCGTCAACCGGCAAGAAATCATCTGGTGCCTTGCCGAACAAGCTGCCGAATATTAGTTTGTCAGGCTTGTTTGCCTGGACGGTATTCGCTGCCGCCAACCTGACCGTCTCGGTCCAGGTCTGCGGCGGATAACAGATGCCGAGATCCGCGCAGCCCTGTGACTTCAGTACGAGCTCCATCGACGCCGGCCGTTCACCCTCGACGGAATACGGCAGGCGGACAAAAAAACGGCCGCGATAAATTTGCTGGGCACCAAAGAACTCATCCTCGTGCATTTCGCCTGCGGGCATCTCGGCCGCGCCAAGGACGATGGCTGGCGTGCTGCTGGCATAGGACATCTTCTGACGATAGAGGTAATAGCCGTCCTCGATCGCCCAGTCGATCTCCAACGCATCGCCCGTATCGGTCACCGCATATCGATAGGCGGCCTCTGGTCTCAGGACGTCCTCTTCACCCAATGCAAAGACGGACATTGCGGGCAGAAGCAAGAAAAGGCTGCCTAGTACGGTCAGGAATCGACGGGTCTTTGCGGTCAAGTGAACGG
>JAZFPY010000067.1:0-2056 GCA_036444875.1 Woeseiaceae bacterium
GGCGCCCCGCCGGCTATCGTCGCCGCGGTCGTCGATGCATTGAAAGAGTACGGCGTGCGCCACATCGACATGCCGCTGACCCCGTTAAGGGTGTGGGAGGCGCTCGAACATGCGCGCAAGGGCTGAGCAGCCGGATATGAGCAGTAACGAGGACCTGGATCGCATCGCCGAAGAAGCACGAGGCTTCCTCACGAGGTTCAAGACTCTGCTGATAGCAACCGTGAACCCCGATGGCGTACCATTGGCAAGTTATGCACCGTTCGTGCGCCAGAAAGACCACTGTTTTTACATATATGTGAGCGAGCTGTCTCGACACACGCGCGACCTCGATGCAACCGCTGTGGCAAGCGTGCTGTTCATTGAGGACGAACGCGATACAAATCAGCTATTTGCGCGCAAGCGACTGATCTTCGACTGCCGTGCCGAGCTGATTGCGCGTGATTCGGAGGAGTGGCGCGAAATCTTGGATAACTTCGCAGAAACTTTCGGTGACGTGTTGGATCTGCTAAAGCCGCTGGCCGATTTCAAAATGTTCCGCCTGCGGCCCACAGAGGGCATGTATGTCGGGGGTTTCGGTAAAGCGTACCGCTTTACCGGTGCGGTACCGACTAGTCTCGAGCACATCAGAGAAAGCCCAGGTACTAGGTCCAAGATACAAGATACAAGTTAAGTGCGACGCTGGGGGTTTCGTCGCGCGCTTTAGCTCTTGTCCCGATCCTGCTGGCTTGGCCTGAAGTCCTGTTCACAAAACCATGATCGTCGACAGTCATGCCCACACCTGGAGCAAAGACTGCCCGTTGTCGCCGGGTCGCACTTACACTCCGGCGCGGGCCATGTCACGAATATCCTTATCGATCGGACCTATCGACTGGCGTCCGCACCGGCGAACGGCCGCAATGCTAGAAGTTTGCGAACGCGACGAACAGCCCGAGTGCGCCGATGAGTATCAAATAGATGGCAACGATATAGTTGAGCAGGCGCGGGAATATTAGTATAAGAATGCCGGCGATTATCGCTACCAAAGATGGCAAAACGAACGGATCCATTATTGTTCTCCTCTGCATTGTGACAACGATGCGCCACACCGAGTTTACGGGCTTTCAACCCCACTATGCAACAATCAGCGCGACCATGTTGATTCTATAACCGGTTCGTCTCGATAGCGTGCCGATCGGCCCATTTGCGGTCCACCTGCCCCATGTTACCCGCCCTTTCCCGACCCCCCCGTGCGTCTGCGCGTCCGCCGACATAACAGGCTTGCCACAGAGCCTAGTAGCTTTATATAGTTCCGACCAGGAACGCCGTCGAGCCTCAAGCACTCCCGCTCCGGCCCGGATTTTTCGTTGTGCGACTGTCTTGGCACGGTTCGGCGAACGATGTGATGATTTATTCGATGCGCATGGCTACACATGCTTGCACCTATCAGCACATCACACGTACCAACGCGAAGGAGAAAATGACATGCGTCTCACGGGAATAAACCACCTGGCGTTCATCACCAACGACATCGAAAAGACCGTCCGGTTCTACCGGGATCTCTTGGGCATGGAGCTTGCCGCTGGTATCGGCCATGACGGGTATCGCCATTATTTTTTCCGATTCGGTGATAACCAGGTAGCTTTCTTCGAGTACGAAGGCGCGCAGCCGATGGTTCGAAAATTCCACGGCGTGAAGACCAAGAAGCCCCTTGGTTTTGATCATGTCTCATTCACCATCGGCAACAAACAGGAGTTATTCGCCCTGAAAGACAAGCTCGAGGCCGCAGGCGTGGAAGTCGATGGTGCCATTGACCACGGCACTATGTGGTCGATTTATTTTTTCGATCCCAACAATATTCCGCTCGAGGTTTCGTGGGATTGCCTCGAGCTGACCAGGACACCGGCGATGGACGAAGACGATCCGCTCGACATCGTGGCCGAAGGGTCCGGCCCCCAGCCTGGCATCTGGCCCGAGCCCACCCGGCACACCCCACCGGAAGAAATGCGCGCCAAACCCGGCAATGGCTATACCATGCGCGAGACGTTTCTCAAAGCGGGCCTGGCGCGGCTCAAGGAAG
>JAZFPY010000068.1:0-2338 GCA_036444875.1 Woeseiaceae bacterium
ATCGTCGTATCCGTCAGTTCCTCGACGGAATAGCCAAGGAAATCGGCCAGGGCTTTATTCACCTTGAAACGGTGACCTTCGGGCGTGATCAGCGACACACCAACAGGCGCGTTTTCAAAAGTGTAACGGAACCGCTCTTCGCTCTGTCTAAGTGCCAGCGCGCCCTGCCGCAGTTTAACCAATATAAAAGAGACATAAGACAGCAACGCGAAGGAAACGACATATAACGATAAGCGGTATTTATTCGTTATTGCTTGGATTTTTGCATAATGTTCGTTCACAATTCTAAGTGTATCGTTGACGGCTTTCGTGGAGGACGTGGACAATATATTTATAACCTGTGAGGTGACTAGATTTCTATAATCGAGAATGGCATTTGCATGTACCAAAAGAGGTCTAATCTCGAAGGCTTGCTGCCTGATATTGGGCAAGGGTTCGGCCAGGCTCAGAAGATGATCCGCTAAATTCGCCAGGCTTTGAATGCGAGACTCGACGTTTAGTCTCCGGGCGGAATCACCGCTGATGTAATAATCCAGAATCTCGAGACGCAGATTTTCGATTTCCTCCGCCAACGCGTCATTGTTGCCCGTGCTTCTGATGTTCGATGAAATCTCGGCAACGTAAAAGGTAAAATATCCCAAAGAGTTGCTTAGAACGGCGTTGTCCGACTTGAAATCCTCGATGACCGAGACCCGCTTGGCGAACTGCTCGGCCACGGCTTCCAGGGCGGTGGCGATTTCATGATCGCCGGCGCCGAACACACGATGGATGGCTTCCCTGGTTTCGCCGATGAGGGTCGACACGCGACGTATTTCGGCAACCAGGGAATCGACGTGGGGCAGCAATCCCGACCGTGCCTTTAGAATGTCTTGGTTGAGGAGGGACTCCTGGTGCTCGATTTCGCGGAGATGATTGACGATCCAGGTATGGGTTTCCGGCGTTACCGCCTCGGTCTTGACATACAAGATGGTAATGAGGGCCAAGGCGAATACGATGACCAAGGCTTGCTTGTTGCCGGTTAAGGCCATAGCGGGGTTCCCTGGTATTCGCCGGTGAGGGTCCTCAGGAAGGCGACGATGCGTTTCACGTCATTCTTGGAAAAGAGGCGCCCCAGCTGATATTTTCCCATGATGATCACCGCCGCCTTGAGTGTCTCTGCCGATCCGTCGTGAAAATAGGGCGCCGTCAGCGCCACGTTGCGCAGTGACGGCACCTTGAAAACCTGGCGGTCCCTTTCCCGCCCGGTGACGTTGAAGCGGCCGTAATCGGCCTTCGTGACGCCGCCCCGGTCGGCGGCGTAATCCCCCAATATGCCGATCTTCACGAACATGTTTCCGCCGATATTCACCCCTTGGTGACAGGCGACGCAGCGATAGGACTTGAACAATTCGTAGCCGGCTCGCTCCTCGTCCGTGATGGCGCCGTCATCGCCCCTGAGAAACCGGTCAAAGCGGGAGTTGGGCGTGATCAGGGACCGCTCGTAGGTGGCGATGGCGTCTTTCACATTGGCGCTTTGAATGCCGTCCCCGTAAATCCGATCAAAGGCCGACACAGTGTCCCGGTCCTGCCGGAGTTTGGCTAGGATCTCGGGCCAATCCGACGCCAGTTCTTTTGGGTTGTGTACAGGACCGTCGATTTGATCTTCCAGTGTTGCGGCGCGACCGTCCCAGAATTGCACGAAGTTAAAGCCGCTGTTGAAAACGGTGGGAGAGTTGACGTCGCCGAGGGCGCCGCCAATGCCGACGGAACGACTCAACTGATCAGTGCCGCCCTTTGCAAGGTCGTGACAGCTGACACAGGCGACGGTGTCGTCATGGGATAAACGGGGATCATTGAACAGCATCTCTCCCAGTGCCACTTTCCGCGCGTCAAGGTCGACGGTCCGGGGAATCGGCTCAATCGGTTCGTCTTTGAGGCCGGACTCCTCCGCGGCCGAAGAGATCGGCTGTCCCGTGAGCGTTTCGGCTCTTCCTTCCGGGGCGTGGAAGGAAATGAAAACACTGCCGGCGATGCAAACAACGCGGGCAAAAACCATGAGTCGGCTGTAGCCGACTACATCGGCGGCCGGGATTGCGGTCAGTCTGCGCTGGACGTTCTTGGACACGGCTGAGCCCCCTTTGGGGCCTGTGACCAAAAGAGTACAACTGGCGGCGGCTCGGAGTCTACGACATCTCTCAGGAGTCCGCTGTTGGCTACAAGCAGAGAGCGCCAGGACAAGCTGGCAAAGGATAGGAGGTGAAAGTCCACTGCGGAGTAGGGCCTAGCCAGCCGCTCCGGCCCCGAGTGATGCGCGGCAGTTCGTGAGGGCTGACGTGAAGCGTTCACAGGGGAGACCATG
>JAZFPY010000069.1:0-6734 GCA_036444875.1 Woeseiaceae bacterium
TATTGAAATTCTGGCTTGAAGGCCCGCACGCCGGCACTACTGAAGTCATCCTCGATAACCTGCCGGGCTTCCCCGACAACATCAACAATGGTCTGGAGGGAAAATTTTGGATCGGTCTTGTCGCACCGAGAAACAAGATGCTTGACGACCTGTCCGGCTCACCTTTCTTGAGGAAGGTTGTCCAACGAATGCCTGCATTTGTCCGGCCGAAGGCCGTGCCTTCATCACACGTGATCGCGATTAACGGCGAAGGTCAGGTGTTGATGAACCTGCAAGACTCCACGATGAAGTTTCCTGCACTAACCGGCGTTTACGAAACGCAACAGTCGTTGTACTTGACATCATTGTTCGGCAATCGAGTCGGCAGACTGGACAAGAAAGACCTGCAATAGGAAGGGCTGCAGCCCCGATTGAGCAATTTCGGATCGCGGCTTCATCGCTCTCGCACATCCCTGTGCTCCGCGATATGAGTACATCCATGTACAAAAAGCCGCTCCTACAACTGTAAAAGAGCCATATCGCCGTCGTAACTCTCACCCAGCATTTGCTGCCTGACCAGCGGGATCGGCGGATATCCGTAGCCCAGGAACTGATCGTGGAATCGGCCCCAGGCCTCGCGTCCGCCACGGCCTTTAGTCCAGTCCTCGCGCAGTTTACGAATCATGAGTTTGCCGAGCGTGTAATTCAGGTAGCCCGGGTCATAAGTGCCGCGAAGCGACTGCTGCACGGCGGTACCATAATCTGCGAACGCCTTTTCCTCGAACAACTTGTGGCTCTCCTCAACGGTCATCCCTTCGGCATGCAATCCGATCGCGGACAGATACCTGACATTACGAAGCAAGGCATTCAATAGCTGGCCGATACGTATGTCCGGCCTGCCGTCGTCGAGACCAGCATCGGCCATCATTTCCTCGGTGTAATGCGCCCAACCCTCGCTGAACGTGTAGGCACCGAAATGCTGTCCTATATTGTTCTTTGCACGATTGGCATGCAGGAATTGCAAAAAATGTCCCGGCCAGACTTCGTGCACCGACGTAAACAACAAATCTGACTCGCCGGGGATGTAAGCGAGCTGATCTTCTTCCGACCAGCTCGGGTCCGGCGGTGCGATGTAATAAACGGACGGCAAACCGACCTCGTATGGGCCCGGAATTCTTATGTAGGCAGCGTTTGTCCGGCGATGCGGCGGCGCCTCATCGACCAGCGCTTCTTCTGTTCCAGGAATCGTGACGAGTTTTTGTTCTTCGAGGAACTTGCGTAATCCAGGAAGCTGGGCGCGGGCACCAGCAACGGGCCCACCCTCGGGTTTTTTGTCCTGGACTCCCCGCACACACTCCGGAATGCCCTTACCCGGCGCGAACTCGGCGCACGCCTCATTCAGTATCGCCAGGTTACGCTCAAGGTCCCGTTCGCCTGCAGCTTTGAGTTCTGCCAGCGTGATTTCCACGCCTTCGGCAGCCCGCAGCATCTCCAGGAAGCGCTCTGCGCCGAGGGCGAAATCATCATGAGCAGTCTCACGCAGGCCTTCGAGCCACTCGACAGTTTGTTTTATTGAATCGACCGCTGCCGTATTTGCTGCGGCAAACGCTGCCTGAAGTGATTCGTCCTCAACACTTGCAAAGATCTCCGGGACAGTGGTTTCCAAATATCCAACCAGACCGCCGAATCTAGCGAGGCTCATCTCAATGAACGGCGCTGCCAGTGGTGGCTGCAAATTCGACTGCATCGTTTCGAAATAAGCCGGAAATTGCGCGACGTACTGTGTGTAACCGCGCATCCGAACGTCCAATGGTGCGTATTCACGATCCAGATAGACGCTGAACCCGAGCTGGCCAACATAAACAGCCGGATTTCTGGACATATAGTCAGCCGTCTCGAAATAGAATTCCTCTTCATTCATCGACACCACGAGATAGTCGCGCTCGAATGCCTCCATTCCGTCGAGATCGTCGTACATTTTCGCGTCGCTACGTGTTTTCTTGACCCACGCAAGATATTCGGCGACCGATTCGGGGCTCAGGTCGCTAATCTGGCCATCATACTGGTGTAGCCCTGCACTAACTGCTCGCTCTGGTCTGTGACGGTAGTATTCGGCGACCGCCATCGTCGCGAACTCGGCCCATGGCGGCCTGGCCGTATCGGTGACGGCGGCCGGTCCGGTCTGGTCCTGACCGCAGGCAAACAAGCCAGTGATCGACAACAGCAGTAACGCTGCGTATCTCGCATAAAAGGTCATGTGTGGTTTCCTGTCTTTGTTTTTGTGAAAATGCGGCTTTAGTCGAGCCCGAGTTCCGCAACACCCATATTGAATACGATATCGACGGGAATGTTCGCGTGCGTCAACCTGTCGAGACCGCTTTGCAACTCCTCGGAAATGACACCTTTCGTGGCCATTAGTTCAGAAGCACCTTCATAGTCGCCGTTGCCCTGCAGAGTCAGCAACAGCTCCGATAGCGCCGCCATCGCATCCTGCATACGATCGTAATCGACCCTGTACCTGCCGGTTTCCGCGTCACGTATAAATGCGCCGCGCTCTGCAAAAAAATTGAATCGAACCATGTTCGCCCTGCCGTGCGCACTGCTGGCCCCGAAACGAATCGAGCGAAAAATGCTGGCCAGAAATGTAACGTAGTTATCCCGCAAATCAATCTCGCCGAGTTCACCGGCCTCATGCAGCTTGGTGATCATATAGAGGCCGAGCACGTCTGCTTTGCCCTCCTCCATGCCGGAATAAACATCCCGCAATGCTTCTCTCACGGTTCCCTTGCCGTTGATCGTATTCTTGATGCCAAGCCCGTGCGCCACTTCGTGAAACATCGTGTTGGCGAAGAAGGAATCGAAATTGACATGCTGGCGTTGAGACTCATCGATCAGCACGTCTGCGATAGGAGCCAGAATCTTCTCGAACTTGGCTTGAATCGCGTTCTTGAGTTGCAGTCGGCGCGTGCCTTTTTGCAATTGCACCTCTTCATCATTGGGCAGGTTGATCGCAATCGTTTTGGAGCCGGCGTTACTGTGACCGGCGTAATAAACGACGTCGTAGGCGTTCAGGTCCGAATCGATGCCCGGTGTTTCCTGTCTGTATTCGTCGGGGACGGGCAGCCCGCGTTGCAGTTTCGGCAGGAAATCCGCGAACTTGCCCAGGCGCTCACTCCAGTCCCGGTCTTTAATCAGTACATAGGACTCGTAGGCAGCCTTATAACCGAACATCCGGTCTTCGTAAACCTCGATGGCCCCGATAACAACGTCGATCGGATTGGTCTTTACATCCATCCATGCCAGGTCGCTTGTCTGATAGTCGTCGCTAATCAATGTATCCGCCCTGAGCCTGAGATAGTTCGCGAAGCCCTCGTGATCTGCGAGAACTGCGGCCTGCCGCAGAAGTGCTGCTGCCCGACCCAGCTCGTCCTCATAGGCTTCGTGAAAGGGCACGACGGTGAGCGCACCCCCGGCATCCCGGCGCAAGAACGTGTAAAGGTCCTCCTTGCCCGGCAGATCCGCAGCCTCGAACTCTTCCTTGCTCATATCGTAGGGATAGAAATTCGCGCCCAGCGGTTTGTCGCCGACCCCATCCATAAATGGCTTATCATCGTCCAGCCGGTCCCAGGGCCCGTAATTGAGTTCGGCGAAATGCCGTACTTCGTCGACACCAATTGACGCAAGCCATTGCTGATAATCGTCCCCGTAGGCCTGACGCCAGAACAGGTCATCCATGATCTGCGACGCTTCGATCAGTATTCCGATCATTTTGCGTTGGTTATCGCTTAAATAAGACAGGTCGCTCGTCAGGGTGAACTCGGCATAAACGTCCGGGCGCGGTGCGACCTCAGCTTTAGAGCCCGCAACGGTCGGTCTGGCATTCACTGCCGGGCTTTCCGCCGTTTCGGGCACGCAACCGGCCATCAAGCCTGACAATAAGAAAATTACGCCAGAAAGGCGCAATGCGAAGGATGCTCGCACGATATTTCCCCAACCGGGTTAAATTGAACCGGTGATTATCGCACAGCTTGAGCCACTGCCTGGAAGTCGTGACACCGATCTCCCATCACGTTCGGCACATCTGCTGACGGCCCTGCCACTGAGGCTTAAACATTATAATGAACAATGCGTTTTTACACAGCCTCGGTCATAAGCAGAAGTTCAATCAACCTAAATGTTGCTGCGCTTTCGCGCAACGGGCTCTCGGAAAGCCCCTATCGAAGCCCCGAGTGACAGTCGCTAATCTGATCCAGTTCTCTTCAAACAGGATCGGAATGCACTCACAAAAGAAACGCCTTGCCCGTGAACGGTTAACCATGAGCAAGATGATCGGCATCTATTGCTCCGCTCACCATGACAGTTCCGGGGACATCCTGTGCGCAGCGTGTCGGGAATTTCAAAATTATACTGAGCTGCGGCTGCAGAAATGTCCCTATGGAGAAGACAAGCCAACTTGCACCAACTGTCCTGTTCACTGCTATAAGCCGGCTCGAAGGGCTCACGCCAGGGAGATCATGCGATACGCCGGTCCCAAGATGCTGCTTCGCCACCCGCTACTCGCTATTGCCCACCAGCTGGATGGCTTCCGAAAGGCCAGGCACCCACGTGAGTTTACGCGCGAGCAAAGACTGCATTCCCGAAAGAAATGACAAGAGACCATCACCTGTGTATTACACACAACGAGGAAGTACGATAATAGCCGGAGTATCGTATTAGCTAACTGACCACTCTTGAGTATGAAGCGACCAGTCAATTAACCATAAAGCCGGCCTGGTGACAGGCAGAAAACGGGCAATAATAACCATTCGCAATAACCTGATCCAAGCACAAAGTAAATCAGACCTGGCTGATATGCTGGACGATCACCCATAGAGGCAGCGGCGAAAAAGGTCGTCGCAAACGGGGAACGCGGGACAATGGGCGGGGTTGGAGGTAAATGGAGGCAGAGTCTGTATGAAACACTTGAGGGTCACGGTCTGCACGCTGTTGTTGCTTGCGGCGGCGCAGCTGCACGCAGAGGAAACCGCCGATGAGGATCTTCCGGGGCTCTGGGGGATCCGGCTGGTCGCCTTTGGACAGGACTTTCCCGCCTACCCTTCCTCGTCGGATCAGAATCTCACCATACTTCCATTACCTTACCCGGTGTACCGTGGCAAAATCCTGCGCTTCGGGGAGGATCTGGAGGACATTGCCAACAGCCGGATCCTCAACGGCGACCGCTTCAAGCTGTCTATCGGCCTGAACGCCAGCTTTCCCGAGGACAGCGACAAGCTGAGTGTCCGCACAGGTATGCCGGACCTGGACTTTCTCGTGGAGGCCGGTCCCGAGCTCAAGATTGCACTGAAGGGCGGACCGGACGAAGACCGGGAACTCAAACTGTCGTTGCAGGTACGCGGGGCCGTATCGCTCGATGGTCTGGATGCAACGGGTCGCGGTTTCGTATTCAACCCGGAGCTGGAGTACCTGGCCCGGGACCTGCTGGGTCCGCGTACTGAGCTGCGTTTTCGAGTGGCGCCGGCCTGGGCGAACCGCAACTATATGAATTTCTTCTACGGTGTGGCGCCAGAATTCGCCACACCGACCCGGCCGCAGTTCGACGCTTTTTCCGGCTATCTGAATACCGAGTTTCTGGTGGGTCTGAACCGACAGATCACCGACCGGCTTGAGTTTCGCGGTTCCGTTCGTCTGTGGGTGAACAAGGGCGCCGCCAACGACGCAAGCCCCCTGTATCAGCGGGACTACGACCGCGGGATACGTCTCGCCCTGTTCTGGACCGCCTGGGAATCGAAGCGACGGGCAGCCACTAAAGACTGACCTGCCACGCCTGAGTGCAAAGCCGACGCCCAACAGAATTCTTGCGGCAACCAGTTGAATCCGCAGCCAATAGCGGCCATTCTCATTTTGCCGGCCGGCAGGCTCGTGCTGATCAGCGGGTGTCGCCAATCAGCTGGTTAGACAATTCGCTTTCCTGGCCCCGGTCGTTCACAGACGTCATGGCGAAGTACCAGGTGTTGGGGGTGAGTTCTTCGACGACATAGGTTGTCAGACCCGGATTCGGCAACTTGATGAGATCGCTCAGGTCTGCCGGGTCGACGCCGTAGTAAATGCGATAGCCTGCAAGGTCGGTAAGCGGGGTGCCATCGGTATTTTCCGTGGGTGGCTGCCATTGGAGCGTCACTGAGGCCAGAGTCGTCGACACCACATCGATGTCGAAGGTCGACAGCTCAGCGGTAGAGAGACCGTCGCTTACCGCTATCTGAATGGCGCTGTAGCGGCCCACGTCCGCCGCGCCTGGCGTGCCATAGAGCGCACCGGTGGTGGGATCAAACTCAGCCCAGCCGGGTCTGTTGTTGATCGCAAAGGTCAAGGTGTCGCCATTCGGATCCGCAGCGCTGGGCACGAATTCGTAGAACGAATTCTCGAGTACCACGCCATCGGGTGTCCCGGAGAGAGACGGCGGAGAGTTTTCCTTGTTCTTTTTGAGCTTACCCAATGCTTTGCCGCTCCCGGAACCCACTTCTTTTTTGGGTTTTGCTGATATGTCCGGGCTAATGGCGAAGTTCACGACACACAGCAGCACAGCGGGGAGGCACAAGAGGTGAAATCGAGTTCGGCCGGTCATAGGTCACTCCGTCGAGATTCCTGGGAAAGCCCTTAAGCTAATGTCGGGCAATGCGACCAGAACTCTCGACCGGCGATCACACCGGATCGGCCGAACATACAGATACGCTCGGCGTTGGTTGTGGCAGCCCCGC
>JAZFPY010000070.1:0-4125 GCA_036444875.1 Woeseiaceae bacterium
ATCCGGGCCGTCAGGTCCTCGGTACTGCCATTGCCCTGCTCGAGTTTCAGGCGCTCGTGCGGAAAAAGCGGCGTCAGGTCTGCGAAGGGCACCTTGTTCCTGGCGCTCTCCGGTGCGTCGAAATTGATCTGCCCGATCTTGAGGAGCGCAAAGTAACGCTCGCCATCCTTGGGCGGGCGAATCAGGCCCGAGACTGTGTCGCCAGTCCGAAGATGGAAGCGTCGAATCTGGCTGGGGCTGACATAAATGTCGTCCGGCCCGGCCAGATAGGAACTGTCGGAGGAACGCAGGAAGCCGAAGCCGTCCTGCAGAATCTCCAACACGCCATCACCGTAAATGTCCTCTCCAAGCTTGGCGTGCGCCTTGAGGATGGCAAAGATGATGTCCTGTTTGCGCGACCGCGCAAGGTCATCCAGGCCGAGCGACTCACCGAGCTCCACCAGCTCGGCAGGGGGCTGGTTCTTGAGCTCCGTCAGGTTCATGACGTTTTTGCTTTGCTCAAGCTGCTCGAGCGGAATTACCTCGAGATTCCCGTCGTCATCGGGATATTCATCGTAGTTAGGTCTTCGCCGCCGGCGACGGTTCGCTTGTCCGCCCGGATTCTTTGATTTAGCCGACTGCTTTGGCCGGCTTCTTGTTGAATTGCCCAAGTATCCTCTCACAGATTAGTGTCCAAAAAATCAGTCAGGTCTTTTTTCGGCATCGCACCCAGCTTTTGCGCCTGCACTGCGCCATCCTTGAACAACATCAGTGTAGGAATACTGCGAATCTGGTACTTCGCCGGCGTATTCGGGTTTTCGTCGATGTTCAATTTGGCGACCGTAAGCCTGTCGGCGTACAGCTCGGCTGCCTCGTCAAGAAGCGGTGCAATCATCTTGCACGGGCCGCACCATTCTGCCCAGAAGTCGAGCAAGACGGCTTTGTCAGATTTGAGAACGTCTGTCTCAAAGTTGTCATCGTTGGTGTGGACGATCTTATCGCTCACCGGCGTTACCCTCCAATTGAATTGTGGTCGGTTGGTATTGGCCTTGCTCGTCAGTAAATCCGGTACTTGCGAACATTGCAAAATGGATGACGCTGCCTGCTCAATCAGGCACTATGTCGCAGCTTTATCGCGGCTTCTCTTGGATTTCGCTGGTGGCGAGTCTGGCAGATGCGACGGCTGTCGCGTCATATAGTGCCAATTTGACCCCTTCGCGAGACAATTTGCAAGCCTTTAACCCACATTTTCTGATCAAAATTTCATGGCCGATAACCATCTGACCGAGCTCAGATTCGACGCACTGGGGCTCCATGAGAGCACGCTGGCCGGCATTCGCGATGCCGGCTTTGAGTACTGCACGCCTATTCAGGCCAGTACGCTACCGATCGCGCTCCAGCAGCATGATGTGGCCGGCCAGGCGCAAACCGGCACGGGCAAGACCGCCGCATTCCTGATAGCCGCCTTTCAGCGCCTGTTATCGACACCGGCGGATACCGGGCATAAAAAACAGCCCAGGATCTTTATTCTGGCGCCGACGCGGGAGCTAGCCGTGCAGATCGCCAAGGACGCAGAGGTCCTCGGCAAGCACACGGGATTTACGATCGCGCTCGCCTATGGCGGTACCGATTATGAGAAGCAGCGCCGTCACATCGAGAATGGTGTGGATGCCCTGATCGGCACGCCCGGCAGAATCATCGACTATTTCAAGCAGGGCGTATTCAAGCTCAACGAGGTCCAGGTCGTCGTGCTGGATGAAGCGGATCGCATGTTCGACCTCGGATTCATCAAAGACATTCGCTACCTTCTTCGCCGCCTCCCGCCGCCGGAGAAGCGGCTCAACATGCTTTTTTCGGCAACGCTTTCGCATCGCGTCATGGAGCTTGCTTACGAACATATGAACGAACCGGAACTGATCAGGATCGAACCCGACAAAGTAACGGTCGACACCGTCCGCCAGGCGATCTTCTTTCCGTCGAATGCGGAAAAAATGCCCTTACTCGTCGGCCTGATCCGCGAGATGGGCGCCAGCCGCATCATGGTGTTCGTGAATACGAAAAGAGAAGCCGAACGTGTACAGGACTATTTGCAGGCAAACG
Organism: Woeseiaceae bacterium; assembly: GCA_036444875.1. Taxonomy (GTDB): domain Bacteria; phylum Pseudomonadota; class Gammaproteobacteria; order Steroidobacterales; family Woeseiaceae; genus JACZWL01. The sequence continues at coordinate 2,080 of JAZFPY010000070.1, forward strand.
ACATCGATGCCAGCGCGATCTCGGGGGACGTGCCGCAGAAAAAACGCCTCAGCATGCTGATGCGTTTTCAAAGCGGCGAATTGCAGGTATTGATCGGTACCGATGTTGCATCTCGCGGCCTGCACATCCCGGATGTGAAATGCGTCATCAACTACGACCTGCCCCAGGACCGTGAGGATTACGTTCACCGCATCGGCCGCACCGCACGCGCTGGCGCATCGGGTGACGCAATCAGCTTCGGCTGCGAGACCTACGCGATATCCCTGCCGGACATCGAGGAATTCATCGGCCATAGCATCCCGGTCGCAAAACATGACCCTGCCCTGCTCCCCGAATTAAAGAAACCGGCGAAGCGGCCACGCAAAAGCCGATCCACCGGACAACGCCAGCGATCCGGAAAAAAGAGACCACCCGGCAAAGGGCGTTCGTACAGACGTGAAAAGAAACCCCTGTGAGAGGGCCTTCAGAGCCCATCGCAGTTCGAAGCGTCCTTTCTAAGCCAAAAGATCGACAACACCTTCAACGCCTGCAAACTCGCTGTTATCTTTGAGCGGCGCAGTTGTATCGGGGCGCGTTACGGTTAGCAACATCTGCACCCCAAACCTGTGTGCGCTGCGCAAAACCGAGACAGTGTCATCGACAAAGAGGGTGTGCTCAGGGTCAAAAGACTCGGCGTCCTGCAACGCCTGCCAGAACGATTGATCCTCTTTCGCGTACCCGACGTCGTGCGAGGTGTAGACGTGATCGAAGAAATCGGCAATCCCGGTCACCTCAGTCTTGACGGCCAGCGTGTCTCGATGGGAGTTAGTGACAAGTAGCAGGCGAATATCGCGCTTGGACACCGTTTCGAGGAATCTCCGCGCCCCGGGCAGGTAGCCAATACGTTCATCGACATTGCGATGAATCGCGAGAATATCGAGGCCGAGTTTCTCGCTCCAGTGATCCAGGCAATACCAGTCGAGCTGTCCCTCCATGCTCCGATACGTTGAAAAGAGGAATTCCCGGGCATCGTCCTTGCTGATGCCCGCCTGCTGCGCGTACTCCTCGGGCACAAGCTCTTTCCAGACATAATTATCGAACGCCAGGTCCAAAACCGTGCCGTCCATGTCGAGCATCAGCGTATCGCAGTTCTGCAGCGCGGTTTTGGGATTAATTTTCATCTTTTGATTTATACTGCGCGCCCGGCTGACAGACAGAGGTCTCCATGGAGCTACGGCAATTCATCGAACCGGTGGTTGAGCTGGCCATCGAGGCCGGCGACGCGATCCTCGAAGTTTACGCGACCGATTTCGATGTACAAGAAAAGGATGACTCATCGCCCCTGACTCAGGCGGACATGGCATCGAATCGTCGCATCGAACAGGGGCTCCAGGTACTCACTCCGAACATACCCGTTCTGTCCGAGGAATCCGGCCTGCCAACATTCGCTGAGCGATCACAATGGGAGAAGTACTGGCTCGTCGATCCGCTGGATGGCACAAAGGAATTCGTTAACCGAAATGGCGAATTCACGGTCAATATTGCCCTGATCGAAAAAAACCGTCCCGTCTTTGGCGTCGTGCACATACCGGTAAATAACAAGACCTACTTGGGTTGTGCCGGGTATGGCGCCGAGCTTCGCAGTGCCGGCGCAGATCCGGTAAAAATCAGCGTTGCGGGAAAAAGTGCCGAGCCTGTGCGTGTCGTCGGCAGCCGATCCCACGGGGGATCAAGCCTGGATGGATTTCTTGAGAACCTGGGTGCATACGAAATGCATCCCATGGGCAGCTCGCTCAAGTTTTGCCTCGTCGCAGAAGGCGCGGCAGACATCTATCCGCGGCTCGGGCCGACCTCCGAATGGGACACCGCCGCCGCCCAGGCAGTGGTGGAACAAGCGGGTGGCTCCGTTGTCATGCTGGACGGTAAACCATTGTCTTATAACTGCAAATCGGACATTCTGAACCCTCACTTCCTGGTCGTGGGGCCCGAAGATCGGGACTGGCTCGGGATGGTGCCGAAAAGCGCGTAACTTTCGCCGCCAACTGAGCTAGTATTGAGGGTATGGAA
>JAZFPY010000071.1:0-2452 GCA_036444875.1 Woeseiaceae bacterium
TTCGCTGTCCCCGAAGCCGCTCATCTCGGAGCGCTTTCTGAGTACCGTGTCGATCAGGCCATAGTCGACCGCCTGGTCACCGCTCATGAAGTTGTCTCTGTCCAGGTCTTTCTCGATTGTCTCCACCGTCTGGCCTGTATGGTGAGCCATGATCTCGTTCAGGCGCCTCTTCAGTTCCAGCACCTCTTTCGCGTGGATATCGATGTCGGTTGCCTGGCCCTGGTAGCCGGCGCTCGGCTGATGAACCATGATCCTCGAATGCGGCAGTGCGAAACGTTTGCCGTTGGCGCCACCACCCAGGAGTAACGCACCCATGCTGGCCGCCTGGCCAACGCAGATCGTCGAGACATCAGAAGTAATAAACTGCATCGTGTCGTAAATCGCCAGCCCCGCGGTTACGGACCCACCCGGCGAATTGATATAGAGATGAACATCCTTGTCCGGGTTTTCAGATTCCAGATACAGGAGCTGCGCCACGATAAGGTTGGCCATCTGATCCTCAAACGGCCCGACAATGAAGACCACTCGCTCCTTCAGAAGACGCGAGTAAATATCGTAGGCCCGCTCGCCCCTGGCGGTCTGCTCGACGACCATTGGGACAAGATTCAATGCTTTTATGCTCATAAGAATTCCCGTTGTCTTCTGTTTATAGACTTGTGTCTCCGATTAATGTTCAGAGACTGGCGTCTCTAGTTGTTTCCCGAATCTTTGTTCATGTATTCCTGGAAACCGGCTTTCCTGGTCTTGACTACGCCGTTCTCGGTCAGCCATTCGACCGCCTGCTCTTCCAGCACTATCGGCTCTATCTGCGCGATGGCCTGTTCATTACGCATGTACATGGCGACCATGTCCTCGGCATTCTCGTAGCTGGCACACATCTCCTCGACGTGTTTGCGGACACGATCAGTATCGACACTCAGATTATTGTCCTGAATAAGCTGCCGGACCAGCAAGCCGAGCCTTACGCGACGCTCGGCGGCCTCGGCGAAGTTTTCCGCCGGCGGTGCCTTGTCGTGATCCTCGATGCCGAGACGGCGCATGGCCTCGTGTTGCAGAGAATGGATCTCCTGTTCCTTGAGCGAGTTCGGAATCTCGATCGGATTAGCATCCACCAGGCCGTTGAGTGCCTGCTCCTTGATGTCGCCCGATACTCGCTGTTTCGCTTCCCGCTCCATGTTGGCACGCACGTCAGCACGGAGTGTTGCCAGGCCGCCCTCCTTCACATCATACAGCTCGGCCAACGTGTCATCGAGCGGCGGTAACTCCTCTTCTTCAACACGATGCACCTTGATCGTGAAATCGACTTTTTTCGAGGCAAGCTCCGCGTCGTGATAATCCTTCGGAAATTTCACTTTGATTGACTTTTCGTCACCAGCCTTCGACCCGATAAGCGCTTTTTCAAAGTCGGGCAGCATGCGGCCTTCGCCGAGGACGACCGGCACTTCTTTGCCCTGGCCGCCCTTTATCGGCTCACCCTTCAGCGTGCCATTGAAATCGACAATGACACGATCGCCTTCATTGCTTTGACGATCCACCGCTGACCAAACGGCTTTCTGCTTGCGAAGATTGTGGATCATGTCGTCGCAATCCTTATCGGCGATCTCGATTTCCGGTTTAGTCACCGCAATCTTGTCGAGACCTTGCAAAGTGATTTCGGGAAGTACTTCGAAGGTCGCTACGTACGCAAATCCCTTGTCGTTCTCTACGGCCTCCGGTTCGATCTTCGGCCCGCCGGCAGGATTCAGATTCTCCTGGATCACCGCATCGCTATAACTCTTTTGCATAAGATCGGAGAGAACTTCCTGCCGGATCTGTCCGCCATAACGCTGTCGAACGACCTTCGCCGGAATCTTGCCCGGGCGAAAGCCTTTAATTTTTGCAGTCCGCCCGACTGACTTCAGTCGCGACTCGATCTCTTTTTCAATGCGTTCGGCCGGCAGCTCGACGCGCATGCGCCGCTCCAATGTGCCCGTCGATTCCACAGTGACCAACATGTTTCTTGCCCTTCAGTTACGTCCGACCTTGCCTGCGAGCCAGATCGAGTATGCCCGATAAATTCTTTATATTCAAAGAGTTAGTTTTCCGGAGAAGTATGGTGCGAAAGGAGAGACTCGAACTCTCACGGGTTGCCCCACAGGATCCTAAATCCAGCGCGTCTACCAATTCCGCCACTTTCGCAATGTTTCGGCCAACGTCACCGGCGCACCTTGTCCAGCCGGTCATTATAACGCGAATGGGGACAGACCACGTTTGATTTTAAATAATCGCCCGTCAGGACGGGCTCCAACAGAACATGGTTCAACGTCAGTGCGTATTGCCATCGCCCGTCAGGACGGGCTCCAACAGAACATGGTTCAACGTCAGTGCGTATTTCCATCGCCCGTCAGGACGGGCTCCAACAGAACATGGTTCAACGTCAGTGCGTGTTGCCATCGCCCGTCAGGACGGGCTC
>JAZFPY010000072.1:0-3248 GCA_036444875.1 Woeseiaceae bacterium
CGGGTCGGCCCGATCAGGGAGCGCAGCAAGCGAATGACTTCTCCCTTTTTGCCTTTGGAAACCCTGATTCGTAGAGTTGCGGTTATCAATGCACGGCTCTCAGGTTCGGTTCAACAATATGCAGCAACAAGCTGCAACTTACGTGCCAAGCCGGCAATGGTCTGAACATCCCGTTCTGCAATGATCCACGCCCACCGGCTCGTCAAATCCCGGGCCGTGCGTCCAGAATGTTGGAGCGATCACGACATTTTGGAGGCGGTCGCCTGCTTCAGGGTCTGCTCCCGGCGGGTAAGGTTGGTGCCGGTGTGTTCAGCACCTCAGTCCAGTGAGTGCGCTCGCCCATTCCCTTTCTTATTTCCGCATTTCCATAATCCTTGCCTTGGCGGACTTGCCAGCCTCCGCCGAGGGCCTTCAGGTCTTTGGCAGGGGCAGCGCAATTCCGAGCACCAGCAGGAAATACTTCCCTTAATCCTCTGCCGCCTGCTGTTGCCGGTACTCCTGCAGGCTGCCGACACAGGGATGTTTTTTCGATCTTCCGGTCGGAACAAACAAGCCAAGGGGACCCAGCAAAGTATACTTCCCATAGTCCGCCGCTATAGCTTTCGCTGCGCCGACACTCGAAATTTTCGGCTCAACCAAGGGGCCTGTCACCAGGAGGTCGATGTTATGAGCCAATATCCTGGTTCCTCTGCGCCGCGGCAACAGTCGCAAATCCAGTTTCTCGGTACGCAAATCGATGCTGCCTCTGCCAACCATCCTCATCTGTGCAGAATCGAGATACAGCAATTTAACGTCAACGATTCCGTCGTCAACGTCGAGCTGACTGATCGCACAATTCACGATCAGGTCTTTCCCGCGTTTCAGCCAAGGCAACATGTCCAATACGAGATCGATCGATCGCAAAGACAGACTGGCATCTGGAATTCGCGCCTCACTCACGAATGCCGCGATCTCGCCATTCAGATTTGCCATGACCTCCCTTATTGAATTACCCCGACTTCGAAGATCAAGCGCAAAATCGAATCGACCCTCGTAAGCTTCGCGTATGCGTACATCCTGTAAAAACGTACGGAGATCGACGTTCTCGACACTAAGGTCGACATCGAACTCTGGCCGTGTTTGCCGATCGAGGCGCAAATGGCCGCTTACCGTAGCATCACCACGGCTTAACCCCATCGGATCGATCGTTAACGAGCCCTGTCGCAAGTCGATCGTCGCATGTTCAACCAGCACGTTTCCGGGAGAAGACAGCAGTTCGAGATTATCCAGCCTGAGCTGCGCATCGAATACATCAAGATACGAAAAGTCGAACGGCACGTCCGAGAACATTCGATCATTTTTCGTTTCCACACTTTCTTCATGTTCGTCCCGCGCAGCCACGAGATAGGGTCGCAAATCGAGCACACCGGACGACACCGAACCCACAATCGAGAGCCGCTCGCCGGTTCGTAACCCGGCTGAACCCATTACCAGACTCTCGGCCGATCGCAGCGTAAATTCGTCAAGATTGAGATCCGGCGCAGATCCGGTCAATCTGCCGCTCAATTCGATCGGTTCTGATTCCGGCAGATTTGTTCCGAAGTATGGGCTCAGGCTGGGAAGACCATCTATGGTCATCAGAATCGCGAGATCCATCTCATGCAAATCCCGCACGCGGCCTATGTTGCCTTTGAGCTCAAGCCTCGCACCGGGCGCCGATCCCTCGATCACTACATCCCGGGCGCTTAAAGTGCCGGCGTCGCCAGCCAGTGCCGCCGATATCCGGTAGCTCTGCGTCGGTGGAAAGTCCAGACCCAGTGTTGTATTGAGCTCTGACAGATCTGTGCCAGCAGCGGACAATTGCGAGTCTATACCGCTAAACTCGGCAAAATCGTTGACACCTCCGGACAGCGTTAGCCGATGCTGGCCTCGCTCCACGACAGCTTCCACGTCCCTCATAGACAGTTGGGACGGAGAGCCAATTAATTGACCTTCGAATTCAAAATGGTCGGTTGCTGGCGGTTCGATTTGGGACAGCTCAGGAACGGAGGACAGGTCCCTGCCGCTCGCGCTTACTTCGAGATTCATTCCGGAAAGGTCAGCCAGGTTGTCGACACTGCCGGCCAGGTCCATCGCCAGGTCTTCGCGCGTCAGCTTTGCGCTTGCCGTGGATACCGATATCGCGGGCCAGGTACCCTCGAGTCGACCAGAAAAATGATACGTCCGGGTCGGTGGCAATTCCTGACCAACGAATGGTGACAGATCGCTCAGATTCTGTCCCCGAACACTAAGCAAGACATCGAGACCATCGAGGTTCGCAACATCGGTAAGCGTGCCGGATGCATCAAGACTTATTTCATTCCGCCAAATGCTAACCTGAGCCTCGGAAACCCCTATAGATGGCCAGTCTCCCTGTATTGTGCCGGATAAATTGTAGGCATCTGTCGTTGGTAACGATGCAATATCGATTAGCGAAGAGATATCCGAGAGATCGTCTCCTGAAACTCTCGCGGCGATATCAAATCCGACCAGCTTGCGAATGTCGACGATATCGCCGGCCAATTCCATTTCACTGCCAAGCCATGCAATGTCAGCAAATATATTTGAGGCCGATAGTGTTCCGTCCAGAATCGACACGTTCGTTACCACAGAAAAACTCTTTGTCTCCGGAACTGTCACCCCGAATAGTCTTTCTATCTCTCGAAGATCCTCACCCTCCGCCGCCAATCGCAGCACAAAGCCGTTGATCTCGCCGTTTTCGATCTTATCGATCTGGCCGTTTAGTTCTATATCGACATCGTGAATGTCGATATCAAAATCAACCGGAAACGCGTTCCCCGACAGGATGTCTTCCGTTGAACCCAGACTCCCGCTGATCTTGATCGGCGTACCCGAAAGCTCAGCCAGCACTTCCATCTGAATCTGATCATTGATTATCGGAGCCTTAACATTAAGCTCATCGATCCGGCCGTCGAATGCCACTCCGGTCTGCAGGTTCGTGTATGACAGTCTGATATTGTCTGAGTCGACCTCGTGAACGGCGAATTGCGCGCGTAGACCGATCGCTCCCTTAATCTCACCTGAAATCCAATTGCTGCGGCCATCCTCATTGACCTCCAGATTCAGGTCGACTGATGACATTGAAGATTCATAAACAAGAATCTCACCTCTTATCAACGGTATTACCGCAAACCTGATGCGCAGTTCCTCTGCTTCAAGCAAATTTTTCTCACCACTAAAGGCAGGATTGTTGAGAACGATATCTTCGA
>JAZFPY010000073.1:0-2299 GCA_036444875.1 Woeseiaceae bacterium
CCTGGCGAGAGGGCTTCGCGAGACTCGAGATGCCGGTCCGGCCGGACCACCGCAATACCGTTGGCTTTCTGCACGGCGGCGTCATCGCCTCGCTGCTTGATATCGCCGGCGCAGTCGCAGGTAGCCACGGCATTGCAGATGAGTTCGTCTCGATTACAATCAATCTCAGCTGTAACTACATGGCGCCGCACCGAGGCGATACGGTGATCGCCGAGGGCGAGTTGGTTAGAACGACAACATCTCTGTTCTTTGCCCAGGCGAAGCTCCTGGACCCCGAGCACAATCTTCTATGCGCCACGGCGACAGGAACGTACAAGGCCAAGCCAAGGGAGCCCGAACAATGACATGCGCGGAACGGTTCAATCTGGAAGGGCGGGTAGCTCTGGTCACGGGGGCCGGCTCGGGTCTTGGCCGGCAGTTCGCCGAAACGCTGGCGAAGGCGGGGGCCACCGTTGTCCTTGCGGCGCGGAGACGGAATAAACTCGAGGAGACCGCTCAGTCAATCGCAGACAAGGGCGGCAAGGCGATATGTGTTGATCTCGATGTCACCGATTCTGCCTCGGTACGAGACTGTTTTGCAGAGGCCGAGTCATCCGCCGGCATCGCCGATATCCTGGTGAACAACTCGGGCATAAGTCGCGAGGGATTTCTTGTCGACTTGAGTGAGGAAGACTGGGATGCCGTGATCGACACCAATCTCAAAGGCGTGTTCCTGGTTGCACAGGCGGCGGCGCGGGCGATGATCAAAGCTGAGAAGCCGGGCAGTATCATCAATATCGCGTCCGTACTCGGATTTCGGGTCGCCAAAATGCTGAGTTCCTATATTGCGGCCAAGAGCGGTGTCGTGAATCTGACCAAGACAATGGCGCTCGAATGGGCGAGATACGGCATCCGGGTCAATGCGATTGCGCCGGGCTACTTTCTGACAGAAATCAACGAGCACTTTTTCAAGACGGACGCGGCCAAGCAAATGCTTGTGCAGATCCCGATGCGGCGCATCGGTGAGCTCGGGGAATTGTCCGGTCCGTTGCTGCTGCTTGCATCAGACGCCGGCAGCTACATGACCGGCAGCACCATAGAAGTGGACGGAGGGCAACTCTGTAGTTCCTTGTAGTCCGGTATTCCGAAAAAAAGAAGCAGGATCGAAACCATGGGCCCGCTCCAAGGCTTCAAAATCATAGAAATTGCCGGCATTGGTCCTGGCCAGTTTTGCGGCATGTTGCTCGCCGACATGGGCGCCCGGATCATTCGCATAGACCGCCTGTCCGACGCGGATCTCGGTATTCCCCTGCCGGCGAAATACAATCTGATGAATCGAAGCCGGCCGACGATCGCGATCGATCTGAAGCATGCGGACGGTGTCGAACTTGTGCTTCGTTTGTGCGCGGATGCCGACGCGCTGTTCGAAGGCTTTCGACCCGGAGTGATGGAACGGCTTGGAATCGGGCCAACGGAGTGTCTGGGCCGAAATAAACGTCTGGTCTATGGACGCATGACCGGCTGGGGTCAAAACGGGCCACTGGCGGACTCGGTCGGACATGATGGCAATTACATTGCTCTGACAGGCCCGCTTGCGGCCATCGGAGCAAAAGACGGACGACCCGTCATGCCGTTGAATCTTGTTGCGGATTTCGGCGGTGGCGGAGTCTATCTCGCCATGGGGATGCTTGCTGCCATGCTCGAAGCCGGTCGATCCGGCGAAGGACAGATTGTTGATGCTGCGATGGTCGATGGCGCAGCTTCGCTCATGACTATGTTTTACGGATTGCGCGCCGGCGGCATGTGGCGCGAGGATCGAGGCAGCAACTTATTGGACGGGGGCGCGCCGTTCTACCGGACCTATGCGACCAAAGATAAAAAAAGCGTTGTGGTCTGCGCAATAGAGAGGCGATTTTTTCGCGCCTTGCTTGAAGTACTGTCGATAGATGAGATTAAACCAAACGATCAGTTCGACACCGGCAAGTGGCCGGAGCATGCTGCTTGTTTCGAGGCCGTGTTTGTGACAAAGACACGGGATGAGTGGAGCAAAATGCTGGAAGGCAGCGATGCGTGTGTCGCGCCGGTGCTTTCAATGACCGAAGCGCCGAACCATCCACACCACCAGGCCCGAAAAACGTTCGTGGAGTGCGACGGAATCGTCCAGCCAGGTCCGGCGCCCCGCTTTTCTCGTACCAGGTCAGAAATAAAAAGCCCGCCAGCGGAGCCCGGCGTCGCCGGCAACGAGGCCCTCAGTGAATGGGGGTTGTCGAAGGTTGAAATCGAGAGGCTGCAGAAGACCGGCGTGATCGGCAAGCCCACC
>JAZFPY010000074.1:0-12261 GCA_036444875.1 Woeseiaceae bacterium
CGCATTCTTCCTGATACCAAGAACTTCGTAGTAGTCGCGTTTGGCCATAGCTCGTATTGCTTCTAAATCAAGGGCGCCACATCGGGCGCCCTGATCATTTCAAGACCCGTGCCGGGCAACTTAGTCTGATTTGGACTTGCCGTCCTTGTCCACTTCTTCAAATTCGGCATCTACGACATCGTCGCCCGATGGGGCAGCGCCGACACCTTCCTGCGCCCCGGCGCCTTCCTTCGCCTGCTCCGCATAGAGTTTCTGTGCCAGCCCGGCCGATGCCTCGGCGAGCGCCGAAGTCTTGGCTTCGATTGCATCCTTCTCGTCTTTCTCCAATGCCGCTTTTAGATCGGCGATCGCAGTTTCGACCGCATGACGCTCTTCGCCGCTTGCCTTCTCACCAAGTTCCTTCAAGGTCTTTTCCGAGGCATGCATCAGGCCATCCGCCTGATTGCGTGCGTCGACGAGCTCGCGGAACCTCTTGTCCTCCTCGGCATGGCTTGCCGCATCTGTAACCATCTGCTCAATTTCTTCATCGGACAGCCCGCTGGATGCTTTGATGACGATGTTCTGGCTCTTGCCGGTCGCTTTATCCTTGGCAGACACGTTGAGAATGCCGTTCGCATCTATGTCGAACATCACTTCGATTTGCGGCAACCCGCGCGGTGCCGGCGGAATATCGGTCAGGTCAAAGCGACCGAGCGCCTTGTTGTCCAGCGCGCGTTCACGCTCGCCCTGCAACACGTGGATGGTCACCGCGGATTGATTATCGTCGGCTGTTGAAAACACCTGATCAGCGCTTGCCGGAATCGTCGTGTTCTTCTCTATGAGTTTCGTCATCACGCCGCCCAGCGTCTCGATACCGAGCGACAATGGCGTAACGTCCAGGAGTAGAACGTCTTTGACATCGCCTGCCAGGACACCACCCTGAATCGCGGCACCTACGGCAACTGCTTCGTCGGGATTCACGTCCTTTCGCGGCTCTTTGCCGAAGAAGTTCTGCACCTCTTCCTGGACCTTCGGCATGCGTGTCTGGCCGCCGACCAGGATGACGTCGTTAATTTCATTGACTTTCAATCCTGCGTCCTTCAATGCGGTCTTGCATGGCCCCAACGTCTGGGCTATGAGCTCTTCAACGAGAGACTCGAGCTTGGCACGGGTCAGTTTGATGTTCAGATGCTTCGGACCGGTCGCATCGGCTGTGATATATGGCAGGTTGACTTCGGTCTGCTGCTGTGACGAAAGCTCGATTTTGGCCGTTTCCGCAGCCTCTTTGAGCCGCTGCATCGCCAGCGGGTCCTGCGTGATATCGACACCGCTTTCGCGCTGAAACTCCGATGTCAGATACTCGATCACCCGCATGTCGAAGTCTTCACCTCCGAGGAACGTGTCACCATTCGTCGCCAGCACTTCGAATTGATGCTCGCCATCGACTTCGGCGATCTCGATGATTGATACGTCAAACGTCCCGCCACCGAGGTCGAATACTGCGATCTTTACGTCACCGCGCTTCTTGTCCATGCCGTATGCGAGTGCGGCCGCCGTTGGCTCGTTGATGATGCGCTTCACTTCAAGGCCGGCGATCTTGCCTGCATCCTTGGTAGCCTGTCGCTGCGAGTCGTTGAAATAGGCCGGCACCGTTACCACCGCTTCCGTGACCTCTTCGCCAAGATAATCTTCCGCGGTCTTTTTCATTTTCATCAGCACGCGGGCGGAAATCTCAGGCGGCGCCATGGACTTATCGTTTACCTGCACCCAGGCATCGCCATTGTCGGCACCGACGATTTTGTACGGCACCATGTTGATGTCGCGCTGCACGACTTCGTCCTCGAATCGACGTCCGATGAGTCGCTTTATCGCAAACAGTGTGTTGGTCGGATTTGTGACTGCCTGGCGCTTGGCGGACTGCCCCACCAGCACTTCGTCGTCCTTGCTGAATGCCACAATCGACGGCGTCGTGCGATCTCCCTCGCTGTTTTCGATGACCTTGGGCTTGTCGCCCTCCATCACCGCCACGCAGGAATTGGTGGTACCCAGGTCGATACCGATAACTTTACCCATGATTCCTAATCTCCGGATTCTGTTGGAAATAATTCAAAACTACGCTGTAAGTGGGGCCTGGCACCGAGGTTTCAAGCGACTTTCGGCCTGATTTGCGCATCTTATCCTTGGGCTTCGCCCTTACCGGCACTCTCGGGCGGTTCGGAGGCAACCACGACACGTGCCGGTCGCAGCAGACGACCATTCAAGGCATAGCCTTTCTGAAATACGGTTAGTACGGAACCGGGCTCAACATCTGACGACGGCTGCATGGATATTGCCTCGTGTTCCTGCGGGTCAAATGGCTCGCCTTCCGGGTTCAATTCCACCACACCGAAGCGTTCCATGGTCGTCGTCAGCAACTTGAGCGTTGCCTCCTTGCCTGCCAACAGACTCTGCACGTCGGCCTTATCTGCCGTCGCCAGCCCGATTTCAAGGCTGTCTTTCACCGCTAGCAGCTCGCTGCAGAATCGCTCCAGCGCAAATTTATGCGCCTTCTCGACATCTCTCGATGCACGCTTGCGGACGTTCTCCAGTTCGGCTGCAGCCCTTAGATACCTGTCCCAGTTCTCGTCCGCCAGGGCCTTCAATTCGGCCAGCCCTGCATCGGCGTCAATGTCAGGCTGGCCATTACCGGGGCTGGCAGCGTCTGGGGCTGATTTCCCGGCAATATCTTCCGCGTCTTCATCGGTTTCATCCGGCTCGGATTCCGGACGATCGTGCTGTCCACTCATTTCGAGAATGCTCCACTTGCTTGCCGGCCGCGGATTTTGACGGCTGGCGACCCATCAAAGTAAAGGGGAAGTTTGGGGACATGCCAGGAAATATCAAGGCCGTCGTATCTAATATCGCTAGTCCGACGCGTGTAGCAGGGACCCCAGCAATCTTGCGGTGATATCGACTATGGGGACGACCCGGTCGTAAGCCATCCGCGTAGGCCCGATAACACCGAGTACGCCGATGCTATCGTCATCAGTACGATAAGGTGCCGTCACGACGCTGCAATCGTCGAGAATCTGTACGCCCGACTCTTCTCCGATGAAGATCTGCACACCGGCAGCGTTTATGCTTTTATCCAGAAGATCCAGCATGAAGCGCTTTTTCGAAAAAGCGTCGAATAGCCGGCGTAGCGTATCGATATCCGTGAACTCGGCAAAATCCATCAGATTTGTTTCCCCGGCAACCACGAAATCCGCATGCGGCGTGCCTGCGCCTTCCATGGCAGAACGGGCGACGGCGATAATGTCGTGCATTGTCTGATTCATTGAATCGCGAGTCCGCTCCAAGTCAGCCAGCAAACGTTCGCGAATTTCCAGCAAACCCGCGCCAGCGTAATTTTCGTTGATGAAATTCGCGGCACGTTGCAGTTGTGATTCGGTGTAGGGTTGATCGGTGTGCACGATGCGATTCTGCACTTCACAATCATTGATGACGAGAATGGCGAGCACACGATTGTCGGACAGCGACAGAAATTCGATCTGCCGCAGCGTCGCATGCTGCCCCCGCGGTACGGTGACGACGCCAGTGAGACTCGTAATATTGGAGAGTAAATTTGACACCGCGCTGACAAGCGCTTCAGGGTCATCCTGCTGCTTGTGGAGTTGCGACTGCATTTTCCTGATTTCGCCTTCATTTGGCGGTTTGTAACGAATCAATGTATCGACAAACAGGCGGTAGCCTCGCGGCGTCGGGATTCTGCCTGCCGAGGTATGCGGCGCGGAAATAAGTCCCATCTCTTCCAGATCGGACATCACATTGCGGATTGTTGCCGGACTCAGGTCAATACCGGCATCGCGCGACAGCGTTCTCGAACCTACCGGTTGGCCATCGCGGATGAAACGCTGGATCAAAACTCGCAAGAGATATTGAGCACGTTCGTTTGGTGCAGAACTGATTGTTTCCGGTGCCATGTGCAAAGAAACGAAAAATGAGCGGTCAACTCATTGTGTTAGTGTAGAAACGAAAAGCTAGCAATGGCTTGGCGGTTGGTCAAGGGTTTGCAACAATTGCTGGCGCAATGCACCCGAGCGACGCATTGCAAGTTTTGGGTGTGCATCTTACGGGACTGTAGTCGGCCAGATGAGCAATGAATTCAATGTTATAGCCATTCTGGGCCGGCATGAAGATCCGCGTGTCGCCGAGCCGATGGCCGAACTGGCGGCATATTTAACTAAAGCTGGGGCCGAAGTTATCGCGGTACCGGAGGTTCCGGACAAACTACGGGTTCGCCGCGTACCAGAGGAAGAAATTGCCGGTCTGGCCGATTTGATCGTTGCGATCGGCGGCGACGGCACGATGCTGCATGCCGCAGGGCTGGCCTGGGAACATGACGTGCCGTTACTCGGCGTCAACAGGGGCCGCCTCGGCTTTCTTGCCGACGTAACGCCCGATGAGATGTTACAGAGCCTCGACAGCATTCTGGACGGGGAATATTCGCGGGAATCGCGACTGCTTTTGAATGCATGTCTTGTGTCATCCGACGGTAGTGTCGTCAAGGCCACCGCTTTGAACGACATCGTTCTGAAAAGGCGTGGAACCGGGCGAATGATTGACTTCGAAACTTCGATCGCCAACCAGCGTGTCAACACCCACTCAGGCGATGGACTCGTTGTTGCGACACCGACAGGATCCACGGCCTATGCTCTTAGCTGCAGTGGACCGATTATTGAGCCACAACTCGATGCCATTGTCGTCGTGCCGATCTGCCCGCATACATTGAGCGACCGGCCGATTGTTGTGCCCGCGAACCTCGAAATTGAAGTAAATTTGCTTGAACGCGTCGATACGCAGGCCGAAGTCGCTGCAGACGGTCATTCATTCGGCGCAATGACTGCGACGGATCGCCTGCTTATCCGCGCCGCGGATAAGCGAACTACTCTTATTCACCCGCCGGGCTATGACTTCTACGAGATCCTGCGTTCAAAGCTGCACTGGGGCCGGGATAGCCGTATTCGAACTAATGCTGACCGTAACGGGAGTCGTTAGTCCATGCTCAGAAGTCTGCAGATTCGTAACTTCGCGATTATCGATCAGATAGAAGTCGACTTTGACGAAGGTATGACGGTCCTCACCGGGGAAACTGGTGCCGGCAAATCGATTCTTGTGGACGCCCTGGGCCTGGTTCTGGGAGAACGCGGCGGCAATGGCCTTGTGCGTAGCGGCGCGAAACGTGCCGAGTTCAGCGCTGAATTCAGTCTTGCGGACGTGCCCGAAGCGAAGGCATGGCTTGACGAACAAACCCTCGATCAGGATAAGGAATGCGTGCTTCGCCGCGTCATCAATGCCGATGGTCGCTCCCGGGCATTTATCAATGGCAACGCAGTTTCCCTGCAGACACTGAAGAAATTGGGAGAGCAACTGCTGGACATTCATGGCCAGCATTTTCACCAGTCCCTGGGCCGGCGCGACGTTCAGCGCGACTTGCTGGATCATTTCGGTGATCTCATCGAACTGCGCCAGGCGACTGAGCTTGCCTACGACGAATGGCAGTCGCTCGCCATTGAGCTGCACAATCTCGAGGCCGCCGACGCAGATCGAGCGTCGCGCATAGATCTACTGGAATTTCAGCTGGGTGAGCTCGAAGCCCTGGATTTGCAGCCAGATGAGACGGACGCCTTGCAGAGTGAAAGGCAAAGACTGCAAAACTGCGGCAGGCTTGCGGATGGTGTGTCCGACATATTGCAAAATATATATGACAGTGACACGGCGAATGTACAAAGCTTTCTTGCCGACGCGTGTCACACACTGGAACACTTAAGTACTTTTGATCCACAACTCCAACCGGTTCTCGCCATGCTTCAGGACGCGAGCATTCAGGTCAGTGAAGCAACTGAGACGCTGCGACGTTACGCCGACACGATTGACATGGACCCGACACGTCGTGACTGGGTAGAGGAACGCCTCAGTGCCATTCAAACCGTCGCGCGCAAACATCGGGTTGAAGCCGAGCAGTTACCAGAGGTTCATGCCAGGGTTCGCGAACAATTGTGCGAACTGCAACATGCCGAGGAACGTGGCGCAGAGCTTACCGAAAAAACCAGGAAAGCTGCCGGCAGTTATCGCAAGAACGCAAGAAGATTATCCAGTGCTCGCAAGGCGTCAGCCAGCAGGTTTTCTGCTGCCGTAACAGAAACAATGGCGGGTCTTGGAATGCCGGGCGGGATATTCGACATATCGGTCGTCGAATGTAGCGAAGGCAACGAAAAATCCCACGGCATCGACAACATCGAGTTCCTGATCAGCGCAAATCCCGGGCAGCCGCCGATGCCGCTGGCAAAAGTAGCTTCCGGAGGCGAGCTGTCCAGAATGAGTCTGGCGATTCAGGTGATTGCCAGCGACGGCAGCACGATTGCAACGATGGTCTTTGATGAGGTCGACAGTGGCATTGGCGGCGCTGTCGCGGAAATGGTCGGGCGCAGGCTCAACCAGGTCGGCGGAAACCGCCAGGTTCTATGCGTAACCCACCTGCCCCAGGTAGCCAGTGTTGCAGATCACCATTATCGAATTCACAAGATGACTGATGGCAAATCAACCAGAACAGGTATCGCTCGTCTGGGTAACGACGAACGAATCGAGGAACTGGCGAGAATGCTCGGTGGTGTCGCGATTACGAAAAAGACCAGGGAACATGCGGCGGAGATGCTTGCATCGGGCTCGCGTGGCGACGACAACAGAAAAGAAACGGCATAAGGGCGTTTCGCCACTCGCTGGGCCCATCAATACAGCCTTGTTGGAGACTTGGTACCCTCCGGCCAGCGGTTCGACCCCGATTTCTGAAACATCGTGAACGTTCGATACAAATTTTTGGAGCTTGTAATGAAAAACGCGTGGTTGTTGTTGATGCTCGCGATGGTGGCCTCTGCCGCCGGTCTGGCCTTCGAAACGGAAGAAGAGCGGAAAGCGAAGCAAGCCGAACTGGACGCTGTCTGCGAAGCGGCTCGTCAAGTGAAAATCATTGCCACGAGGGCGCAGTTAGTCGAGGAATGCGTGGAGAAAAAGCAACGCCCTGACCGGGAATCCTGCGAGCGTTTCTACGCGGACTACGGCCAGCGTTCACCCAACCACCCAGCGCTGTTCTTTGACTTGCCAGCGTGCGTAGCAGCGCACGACTACAGCAGGAGTTACAGATGATCGACATCTGTTCTGCACTCTATGATTCGGAGTCTTTCTTCAACCGTTTTACGTAAAGTACGAGACTGTGATCGATGAGTTCGAAATTATGACTCTTTGCGATCTTGTGTTGTAAGCGTTCGATTTCTTCGTCTACGAACTCGACAACCTCACCGGTCTCAACGCACACCATATGATCGTGATGCTTGCCTTCGTCCATTTCGAAAACCGAATGTCCGCCTTCAAAATTGTGGCGAGTGACGAGCCCGGCTGCCTCGAATTGGGTCAGCACCCGGTAAACCGTTGCCAGCCCGATATCCTCGCCCGTCTGCAGCAACTCCTTGTAGATGTCTTCCGCACTCAAATGGCGCTGCCGACTGGTCTCGAGAATGTCGAGAATCTTCAGTCTGGGAAGCGTTACTTTGAGGCCTGCTTTTCTTAATTCCTGACGTTGCAACATTCACTGGGTCTCGCTGAGTATGGTGCGAAAGAGTCGGCTACCGCGGCGGTAGCCAAGCAGGTATGATTCGCGCCTATTATGACCCAGTTGAACTGGCCACTCCACCGCCAGTCCAATATCAGTCCGTAATTCCTGCTTGCACAGACAGTACCGAATCAATAAAAAATGCGAAAATTAGCCATCTCATCTTGCATGCTCCTCATCCTTTCAATGGCCGGAGGGTGCGTCTATCAGGCCAACCTTTCGCAGGGAAATTTGCTTAAACAGGAAGATCTTGACCCGGTGGAAGTCGGCATGACGCGCAGACAGGTGCGATTTTTGCTCGGCACGCCGATGATCGACGACCCGTTCCACGAAGAGCGCTGGGATTACGTTTACTACCTGAAAATCGGCCGCGACGCCGCCATTTTCAAGCGCTGGATCTCGATTCACTTCGACGGCGAAAAAGTCAGCGAGATTGTGGACGGCCAGCAACTCAATCCGAATCTCTAGCGTCTTCGGCGTCTTCGGCGTCTTCGGCGCTTTCGGATTCTCGTCTCGGATTGTCAGCAGGCTGCCCCATCGATAGTCCGTCTGCCGCAAGTTTGCGCCTTGCCTCGCGCGGGTCCATCGATAACGGCCGGTACAGCTCCAGACGATCTCCATCCTTCAATCGATGATCGCGACCGACTGGCTTGCCCCATATGCCTGCCTGACAGTTTTCAAGATCCTCCTCTGGAAACAAATCGCCGATCGCACACTGCCGTATCGCCATTGCTACGGTCGTGCCGGGGTCGACTGTCAGAGAGATCAATTCCTGCCGTGCCGGCAGTGCAAAAACGACCTCAATGGCCAGACGACCTGGATCCTTTGATTCGTGATTCACGTTTCACCGCGCACCGAAAACAACTTGTGCTCGCTTCGTAAACGCGTCGACCAGTGAATTGCAGGTGTCTTCGAAGAACGCGCCGAACATCATGTCGATCAACTTGTTCTCGAATTCAAACTCCAGTTCCAGCGTAACCTTGCACCCTTCCTCGCCGATCTCCGTAAACTGCCAGCCTCCCTCCAACCGTCGGAACGGACCACCAATCAGCGCTATCTCAATACTTTCAAACTCGCGGCGTGTGTTGCGAGTAGTAAAATGATTGCTCAGGGCGCCCTTGTGCAGCTCAAGTGTCGCATCAACAACGTCGTCAGTGCGTTTGTGCACCTCGGTATCGTTGCACCATGGAAGAAACTCCGGGTAAGCCTCGACGTCGTCGATGAGAACGAACATCTCGCGAGCCGTATAAGGAACGAGCGCACTGCGACTAACTCTACGCACGACAATTCACCGGAATCAGGGCCAAGATCCGAGTATCGATCAGCTGGAAAAATCAGGCAACAATCCAACTGCCTTCAGAAAAATAAACAGGATCGCGAGTGGAGCGACGAATCGGGCGAGCAGGCGCCATAATTTATAAAGCGTGCCTACCCCGCCAAGTTCTTCGGCTGTCGAGTTTCGGCACATCACCCAGGCAGCAAAAACCGTCATGAACACTGCACCCAAGGGCAGCATTAAGTTGCTGGTCAGGTAATCGATATTGGCAAAGATTGTTCCCTTGTAGAAAGTCAGATCAGCCAACACGTTGAATGAGAGCACTGTCCCGAATCCGATGGCCCATATCAGGATGCCCACAAGAACAGCCGCCTCAGCACGCGCTCGTCCAAAATGTTCAACCATCCAGGCCACGGCCGGCTCCATGAGACCGATGGCAGAGGTCCATGCGGCGAATGACAACAGCACGAAGAAAAGCGTTGCGAAAACTGCGCCACCCGTCATCTGGCCAAATGCCAGTGGCAGCGTGTCGAACACCAGTCCCGGGCCTTCGGCCGGGTCCAGGCCATTGGCGAAAACCAGCGGGAAAATTACCAGGCCGGCAAGTATCGCAATCAGTGTATCTGCCGTAATGACAGCTGCGGTGGAACCGGTTATCGACGTCTCCTGCGGCAAGTAGGCGCTGTAGGCCATGATGGCGCCCATGCCGATACTCAAGGAAAAAAATGCCTGCCCCATGGCAGCCAGCACGCTGTCCCAGGTTAGCTTGTCGAAGTCAGGCGTGAACATGAACGCCAGGCCTTCGCCGAAATGCCCGGAGTTCATCGAATAACCGAGAAGCGTCAGCATGAGTAGCAGAAGCGCAGGCACCATGAACTTGACAGCCTGCTCGAGCCCGCGCTCCACACCGCGGGCAACAACGAAGACCGTCAGGCCCATGAACAAGGTATGACACACTGCGACGAGCCGCCAGTCACCTACAAAGCCGCCGAATTGAGCGCTGACCTCGGCCGCCGTCGCACCCGCGAAGACCCCCGTAATGCTTTTATACACGTATGCCAGTGTCCAACCCGCGATCACACTGTAATACGACAGTATGAGAATCCCGGACAGTACTCCCACCAATCCAACCAGCCACCAATGCCGGAAACTGCCTTCCTCTTCTCCAAGCAAAGCCATAGTGGCTATGGGATTACGCCTGCCCCGTCTGCCGATCAGGATCTCCGACATCATGACAGGCATGCCGATCAGGACGACACAAATGAGATAAACGAGAACAAACGCACCGCCACCGTTCTGGCCTGCTATGTAAGGAAACTTCCAGATATTGCCCAGGCCGACCGCCGATCCTGTCACGGCCAGAATGAAGGCCATGCGGGAGGACCAGTGACCGTGCAGAGATGTGCGTGATGCCTTGCCGGTTGCTTGTTCGTTCAGCATTCTTATTCTCGGTGCGGCAGTAAAGGCCGCGATGTGCGCCAGCCAAGGCCGCGATTCTGGATGAATTTGAAAGCCCTTACAACAAATTGAAATACGCGCGACGTCCCTGGGTCGGCCGTATCTGCCGTATAATCCGGGCCCCTCCTATCAGACAGATGCCTGTTTGCCCGCAAAATGAACAAATCGAAGAACATGAATGCGGCGCCAGCCCGGATTGCTGTCAACAAGAAGGCACGGCACGACTACTTCATCGAGGACACTTTCGAGGCCGGCCTCGCCCTTGAAGGCTGGGAGGTGAAAAGCCTCAGGGCCGGTCGGGCCCAGCTCACTGAAAGCTATGTTCACGTTCGGAACGGCGAGGCCTGGCTGCTCGGCGCGCATATCTCGCCGCTGAATACGGCGTCGACTCATATCAAGCCGGACCCCACCAGAACGCGGAAACTTCTGCTGCACCGTCCCGAACTGGACCGTTTGCTCGGCGCGGTGGAGCGCAAGGGCTATACACTGGTCCCGCTCAACCTCCACTGGACTCGCGGACGCGCAAAACTCGATATCGGGCTCGCCAAGGGCAAGAAGCAGCACGACAAGCGGGCAACCGAGAAGGACAGGGACTGGCAAAGGCAGAAGGCGCGAATTCTCAAGTCTTCGAACAAATAAAAACAAAAGCTTATTCTAATTACTTCATCTAAATACTCACTAAAAATCCTGTTATTTCAGGTGACTCTCGGCCCATTCGGCCAGCGGCGCCATTATCCTGAATAGTTGCTCCCCGGCCGCTGTAAGGCGGTAGCCGAGACCCGGAATCTGCTCTATGAGCCCCAGATCCCTCAATTGGTGAAGCCTGGCCTGCATCACAGCCGGTGAAATACCGGCACAAGCGGCCCGCAACGCCCTGAAATTCAGCGCCTCAGACCTCAATTCCCAGATTACGCGCAAAGCCCAGCGGCGGCCGAAATGATCGAGTGCCTGCGCCAGGCTGGCGCTCGTCTGCGTCTCCCTTATGGTTTGTATCCCTTTAGCCATAAGGCCTCCACAACTCGCTTCGTTATTAATAGCAGCATCAGATTTTTGCTACGTATTTTGTAGCACTTGCCAAGGACTCGGGCAACTTTCTTGCGGAAGGCTTTGCACATGGATCACAAATATTTTCGTTGGGAAGACAGAATTTTCTGCCTGATCGATTGAATTTCGGCCCCCTGCCCCTACACTAGTCGGGCAGGACTTTGTCCTGACACCGGGGGCGACATGGCTTCGACGTGGGTCGCGAAACTCTGGGTGCATGCCGAGGAACAGATCACCTCGTAAATCCAGCTGTAACACCTATAGTTGCCAACGACGACAACTACGCACTAGCTGCTTAAAAACCAGCCTAGCGCCCTCTGGCCGGCACGTGTCCGTGCGTCCGGATCCCAGGGGTCGACTTCACGGAACCGCGGAAGTGGCTTGTTCAGGGTCGCATCCGTCAAAACCTTACTGAACTGGCTGTGAGTTTTCCCTGCCCGTCGGGTAGCGCACAGTAAGATTAATGACGGAATAAGCATGTAGACCTCGAAGCAGAGGGCTTGCGGACGCGAGTTCGATTCTCGCCACCTCCACCAATAAACAAATGGGCCCCCTTGCGGGGCCCTATTTGTTTATTTCTGCTGCGGGAGTCGAACTCGCGTAGCGAGTTCAACCGAGGCCGCTTAGCGGCCGACAGACGCACGAGCAAAGCGAGTGCGCCCGCAGGGCGAGGAGCGCAGCGACGAGTCCATTCTCGCCACACCTCCACCAAAACCGCAAAACCGTCCTCGGAATGCCTTTATTTGCCCCAGAGCTCACCCGACAGCAATTCGGCGACTCCAAACAACTCATGAACCGATAGATGTACGGCTGGCGAAGCATCCCTCGGTCCTGAGCGTGCGTTCTCGACTGACTCGTA
>JAZFPY010000075.1:0-2278 GCA_036444875.1 Woeseiaceae bacterium
ATTGTGGCCGGATCCGGACTGGGCGCCAGCGCCGATCAGGCGCTCAATGATATCTTTGACGTTGCCGGTCTTCATCGCTTCTTCCATCGTGCCCTTCGCCTGCTCGATCCCTTCGTTGGCCACATCACTCGTGATGGCTTTCGTGCCGATTTTGTCGGCATGCTTCTGGATGAGCGCACGCGTGCAGTCGCGCATGAAACCGGCTGGAACACGTTCGAGCCGCTGCTGGGCTTCGGGGGTCCAGGTGTACGGAGGGGGAGACGCCATTTCGACGTTTCCGTGCCCATCGTTGCCGCCTTGGCCTGATCCCGTGTTGGACCTCGTCTCCTTCGGGGGAGGCGTCCCGGACCCCTTGCTGGCGAAAATCGGGGTATAGTCCTCGGCCGTCGCTTCTTGAATCATCGGTGCCGCGTACTCAAGTGTAATGGTGGTCATCCCCAGTTTCCGGGCGGTCTTCTCGATCTTGGCTTTGGCGCGTCTGCGCTGGAACCCTGCCGGCACCGAACGGATGGCCTCCTTGACGTCCTTCGTCCACTGCATCGGGACATCATCGTAGGCCAGCTCGGTTTCCAGCGTCCCTTCGGTTTTCGACGCCGCTTCGAAGATGGATCGATCGACCTCTTTGAAGCGATTCCCCTCGGCCCCGCACACAGGACACTTCACGGGCAGGTCGCCTTTGCCAATGTACCCGCACCCATCGCACACGAAGTAGCTCTGCTTCATCCGATCCAGGTACGCTTGCGTGCCCGCGCTGACCGCAGGCGACTCCGGAGCGGGTTTTTCTTGAACAATCTCCATCATCTTGCCGCTGAGGGTCGAGCCCATCAGGTCACGGGCGACGGCATCGTCGGCCTGCATTGTGTTCCGGTCCACGCCGGCAGCGTCGAGGCTGCCGCCGAGCGCCTTCATGGCGTCCATCGCCCCTTTGGGCAGAATGTGGCCAACCGCGGCGTCAACCACGGTATTGCTGATGATGGTGTGCCCCTTCTCAATTGCGTAACGGTGGATGGCGGTCTTGGCCACTCCGCGGGCGAAAACCGGAATTTTCTCCATCCGTCGCAGGGCTTCTTCCGTCCAAGCCATCGTATATTCCGCCTGCGTGTCAATCGGTGGCACGTGCTTCCGGTTTGAGATCAGGATGTGGCACGGCGCGGCCCGGAGGAGGTTTTCCGTGTTGCTGCCAATATCCATATCGTCGTCGCTGTGCACGCCGATGCGCCCGACGATCAGCAGCCAGGGCGGATCTTTCCTGACGTATTGGATAACCTTCTCAAACGGTTTGCCGTCCAGGAGGATCGTCTTGATATCCGTGTTCTCGGCCTGCGCCAGCTCACGCGAGATATCGAGGTGGGACTGGTAAATTTTGGCCAGCCCGCTGTCGATGATCTCTTCATGGAGTTTTTCCTGCTCCTTGAAGCGGAACACCTTGCCGGCTTCTTCATTGAGGACGCCGGAGATACTGTGGAAGGCGGCATAGTGGAAGTACGGGTCGAAGGCAGCAACTGCCTCGACCGGCTTGTTCAGGGCCTTGCCCAAGGCCAAGCCTGTCATCAAGCCACCGAATGAGTAGTGACTCCCATCTACCGCCACGACGATCTTCCCCCCGTTCATGGGTTGGGTGTGCTTGATGACGAGCACATCGCTATTTCGCACGCGGCGGATGACCCGTTCCGTGTTGCTGCCGATCACACTGTCCTTCACTGCGGCGACGCCAAGGGCGCCCATAATCACGAGGTCGTAGGCACTCGTGTTGATGTCTTCGGCAAGCACCTTCCAGTTCCGGCCTTCGAGAGACCGCCGCTCCATGGGCAGGTTCGCCTCTGTACATTTCTTGTCAACGAAATCGAGGTACGAATCGGTGATGATCTGCAGACCGCGGGTGATCAGTGAATCGTGGATCTGGCGCTGACGATCCAGCTCTTTTTCGTCGTGGTACTCCTCGGGCAGGCCGGCCTCCATCTGCTTGAAGCGCTTATCATGCATCTTGGCCGCATAGACGTGGCTCCCTACAATTTTAGAGCCAAACGTCTTGGCCAAAGTCACTCCCAGGTCAACAGCCATATTCGAGTAATCCGAATTGTCGACCGGGATGTAGATCGTCTTATACATCACACGCCTCCTTCAGAGTTCCGCCCCGGCGCTGAGTTCTGCAAGGCGGAACCGGCGCAATCGCATGAAAAACTGAGTAATTCTCCAGCTCAGGGTCTGGAAAGAGTCAGGATGATAGCACCAGCCCAAAGGCGAATGCAACCAGCATATTGATCCCCACAGTGCAACG
>JAZFPY010000076.1:0-2142 GCA_036444875.1 Woeseiaceae bacterium
ATCTGCGAGAACGCCGCTCTTCATTATGGTGCCTCTCTTGATTCTCATTGGCGGGCACGTCATCCGCGTGAAGACAGCGTCTCGAAACATTGATGTAGTGTCTATTCTATTGTTGGTTGTCAGGGGAGAAAATCCGAACTTCAATATTGTGGCCGGATTCGTTGGCTGGATGGTATTACTGCTGGCACTGATAACTGTTGCCGGGCACTATGTTGGCATTGCCGCATTGATGTTCATATTGCTGAGGATCGTCTCGAAAGAGAAAATGTTGTTGTCTTTAGCGATAACCACTGGCGTGACACTCATGATCTTTATTCTCTTTGAGTTAGGGTTCGATATTGAGCTTCATCGCGGTGCGATCTATAGAATCTGGGCAGGAGATGCGGACTATTAGGGGAGGAGGCGCAAAGTGAGCGACCTGAAGCTATCCATCGCTATGGGGGACTATGACCGGACGCGACCTATTGTCGACGGCAGGGTTACGATCGACGGTGTCGATCCCACCTGCATGCTGCTATCTCCCGACGAGATGTTCTTCCGCGCCTTTCGACACCACGAATTTGACGTCAGTGAGCTTTCCATTTCCAGCTATTGCCTCAGTGTGGCCAATGGAAGCCCCCATTACATCGCGATGCCGGTATTTCTGTCGCGCGCTTTCCGGCACACCTCGATCTATATTCGTACCGATCGCGGCATCGAAAATCCGCAAGATTTGAAAGGAAAACGAATCGGCATTGCGGAGTATCAATTGAGTGCGAACGTCTGGGTACGGGGAATTCTCGAGGATGATTACGGTGTGAATCCAAGCGACATCATCTGGATTCGGGGTGGTATGGATACACCCGGACGACCGGAGAAAATCCAACTGGATCTTCCCGCCGACATTCGAATCGAGGAGGCTGGGCCGAACAGCACCTTGAATCAGATGCTCGCAGACGGAGAAATTGACGGTTTCATAGGGCCCCGATGGCCAAAATGCTTTAATGACGGCCACCCACATGTCGACCGACTTTTTTCGGATTCAATCAGCGCCGCGGAATGTCATTTTCAGAAGACTGGAATTTTTCCGATAATGCATGTGTTAGGCGTGCGGCGAACGCTAGCCGCCGAGCACCCGTGGCTGCCCGGGGCCTTGTTGAAGGGATTTTCTCAAGCCAAGGCGATCGCACAAGCAGCGCTCAATGACACGTCCGCGGCAAAGGTAACGATGCCATTCGTTGAGGACAATCTCGACAGGGCCAAACGACTCATCGGTCCGGATTACTGGTCCTACGGCATTCCTGAAAACGCAAAGGTCCTGGATACATTTTTCGACATGCATTTTCGCCAAGGTTTGTCACCTCGTCGCGTAACCATAGAAGAAGCATTCCACCCTGCCACAGTCGAAGTTTATAGCCTTTAGCATGAACGGTCGTAACTCGCGTCAAACCGAAATTGATTCTATTTGCCTGCTTGGCTTCGGGGAGGTCGGCCAGACACTGGCCGCTGACCTGGCTGATACAAAACTGACTGCCTATGATATTTTGTTTGCCGATGACCACAGTGCTCCAAGTAAAGCACTAAAGAGTTCGGCCGTTCAAAAATGCGATACGGCGATCGAGGCGGCCGAAAACTGTGATCTCATCATATCGGCAGTCACCGCGGCAGAGGACCTTAACGCCGCAAAGTCCGTTGCCGGAGCAGTTTCCAGGGGCAGCTACTTTCTTGATTTGAATTCCGTTGCTCCACACACGAAGGAAAGTGCGGCGAGGATCATCGATAGTTCGGGGGGCCGATATGTCGAAGCCGCGGTCATGTCGCCAATTGCTCCGAAACGCATTGCATCCCCGATGCTGCTCGGAGGACCGTACGCGAGCGAGTTCAAAGCGCTTGCCGCGTCGCTGGGTTTTAGCGGAGCCAGTGTGTATTCGGAGCGGATAGGTGAAGCGTCTGCGGCTAAAATGTGCC
Source organism: Woeseiaceae bacterium (assembly GCA_036444875.1). Taxonomy (GTDB): domain Bacteria; phylum Pseudomonadota; class Gammaproteobacteria; order Steroidobacterales; family Woeseiaceae; genus JACZWL01. The sequence continues at coordinate 1,948 of JAZFPY010000076.1, forward strand.
GCAGCATCGTCGTGAAGGGCATCGAATCACTATTATCAGAATCCATGCTTACCGCACGTCATTATCATGTTGAAGAAGACGTGCTCCAGTCGCTCGGAGATTTGTTTCCCGGTATCGATTGGCCGGAGCTGGCCCGATACATGATTTCGAGAAGTGTCGAGCATGGCACGCGACGAGCAGAGGAAATGCGTGAAG
>JAZFPY010000077.1:0-2818 GCA_036444875.1 Woeseiaceae bacterium
ACTGAGAAGAAACGCATTAGAAAGAATTTTGGCAAGCGGCCAACAATTCTGGATGTCCCGTATCTTCTGTCAATCCAGCTGAATTCATATCGAAAATTTCTGCAAACGGCTGTGTCTGAAAAAGACCGCCAAAACATTGGTCTGCACGCAGCATTTCAGACCGTATTTCCGATTGTAAGCTACTCGGGAAACGCTGCGCTCGACTATGTGAGCTACCGACTGGGTGAGCCGGTATTTGATGTCAAAGAATGTCAGATGCGTGGACTTACCTATGCCGCGCCTATTCGCGTCAAGGTTCGTCTTATCATTTATGACAAAGAGGCAAGCGGCGCGAACAAACCCGTGAAGGACATACGTGAGCAGGAAGTCTATCTTGGTGAAATGCCGTTGATGACTGACCACGGTACGTTCGTCATTAATGGAACCGAGAGAGTCATCGTCTCTCAGTTGCACCGGTCGCCGGGTGTTTTCTTCGATCACGATAAGGGAAAAACGCATTCGTCAGGCAAGCTCCTGTTCTCGGCCCGGATCATTCCGTACCGGGGTTCGTGGCTGGATTTTGAATTCGACCCGAAGGATTCCGTGTTCGCACGAATCGACCGGCGCAGAAAATTGCCGGTCACGATTATCTTGCGTGCCCTTGGTCTGAATAACGAAGAGATGCTGGATATCTTCTTTGAGACCAATGACTTTTATTTGTCGTCGAAAGACATTCGCATGGGCCTCGTGCCCCAGCGCCTGCGTGGGGAAACTGCGAACTTCGACATCAAGTTGGGTCGCAAGCTCATCGTCGAGGAAGGGCGGCGTATCACGGCCAAACACGTACGCGACATGGAGAAGTCCAGGGTCGATAACCTCGTCGTGCCAGCTGAGTATCTCGAGGGCAAGATTCTTGCGCATGACGTCGTCGATACAGAGACCGGTGAGTTACTGGCAGCCGCAAACACCGAGCTGACCATGGAACTCGTCGAGACCCTTATCGAAAAAGGCATCGAGCACATTCGAACACTGTATGTGAACGACCTCGACCGTGGTCCGTACATTTCGAATACCTTGCGTATCGACCCGTCCACGACGCGTTTGGAGGCCCTCGTCGAGGTCTACCGAATGATGCGTCCGGGTGAGCCGCCGACGAAAGAAGCTGCGGAAAACCTGTTTCAGAACCTGTTTTTCAATCCGGATCGTTATGATCTATCCGCCGTCGGCCGCATGAAATTCAACCGTCGGGTCGGTCGTGACACGTCCGAAGGCAGTGGCGTGCTCGAGAATGAAGATATTCTCGACGTCCTCAGGACGCTTGTCGATATTCGTAATGGATACGGCACGGTCGATGATATCGACCACCTCGGCAACCGGCGCGTACGAAGCGTCGGCGAAATGGCTGAAAATGCATTTCGTGTCGGTCTGGTCCGCGTGGAGCGGGCGGTCAAAGAGCGCTTGACACAGGCAGAGACCGAGGGCCTGATGCCGCAGGAGATGATTAATGCCAAGCCTGTAGCAGCAGCCGTTAAGGAATTCTTCGGATCCAGCCAGCTGTCACAGTTCATGGACCAGAACAATCCGTTGTCAGAGGTGACGCACAAGCGCCGTGTATCGGCACTTGGACCTGGCGGTCTGACACGAGAGCGCGCGGGTTTCGAAGTGCGTGATGTGCACCCGACACACTATGGGCGCGTGTGTCCGATCGAAACACCGGAAGGCCCGAACATCGGGCTGATCAATTCACTTGCTGTCTATGCACGAACAAATGCATACGGGTTTCTCGAAACGCCGTATCGAAAGGTGACCAATAGCAAAGCGACGAGTGCGATCGAGTATTTGTCAGCAATTGAGGAAAGCCAGTACGTCATTGCACAGGCGAACGCGGAGCTCGACAAGAATGGTCGCTTTGTTGATGCGCTCGTATCGGTGCGGCACAAGAACGAGTTTACCCTGGCCGATCCGTCGACTATTGACTACATGGACGTATCGCCGAGACAGATCGTCTCGGTAGCGGCTTCGCTGATTCCGTTCCTGGAGCACGACGATGCTAATCGCGCCCTCATGGGCTCGAACATGCAACGCCAGGCAGTTCCGACATTGCGTTCCGAAGCGCCGCTGGTTGGCACCGGCATGGAAAGGGCGGTTGCCGTGGATTCAGGGGTAACGGTCGTTGCGACTCGTGGCGGTACCGTCGACTCCGTGGATGCATCCCGCATCGTGGTTCGAGTTAACGATGATGAAACCGAGGCTGGCGAGTCCGGCGTTGATATCTATAACCTGACGAAATACACGCGCTCCAACCAGAACACCTGTATCAACCAAAAACCGCTCGTCAGGGCTGGCGACCAGATAGCGGCTAGCGATGTGCTTGCTGACGGACCCTCGACAAACATGGGTGAACTGGCGCTCGGGCAAAACCTGCTTGTCGCGTTTATGCCGTGGAACGGTTACAACTTCGAGGACTCGATTCTGATCTCTGAGCGCGTCGTACAAGAGGATCGTTTCACAACAATTCATATCGAAGAGCTGTCATGCGTGGCGCGCGACACCAAGCTGGGATCGGAAGACATAACTTCGGATATTCCGAACGTTGGGGATGCAGCTCTCGCCAAACTCGATGAGTCAGGTATCGCATTCATTGGCGCGGAGGTCAATGCAGGAGATATTCTGGTCGGCAAGGTAACGCCCAAGGGTGAGACGCAACTGACACCCGAAGAGAAATTGCTTCGTGCGATCTTTGGCGAGAAAGCATCTGATGTGAAAGACACATCTCTGCGCGTACCGCCCGGCATGGACGGAACCGTTATCGACGTTCGCGTCTTTACACGTGATGGAG
>JAZFPY010000078.1:0-2591 GCA_036444875.1 Woeseiaceae bacterium
GCGAGATCAAGCGTGGTGGCCAGGTCTTTTTCATTCACAACCGCGTGGAGGACATCGCCTCGGTTGAGGAGCGGCTGTCGAAACTCGTTCCCGAAGCCAGTATCAGGACCGGCCATGGACAAATGCCTGAACGGGAACTCGAACAGGTCATGCTCGACTTCTATCGTCGTCGCTTCAATGTCCTTTTGTGTACGACGATAATCGAAAGCGGCATTGACGTACCTACCGCAAATACGATCATCATCAACCGCGCTGATCGTTTTGGTCTTGCCCAGCTGCACCAGTTACGCGGCCGCGTGGGTCGATCTCACCACCGTGCGTACGCTTATCTCATAGCGCCGCCCAGGGCCGCGATGACAGCTGATGCGGTCAAGCGACTGGAGGCAATTGATTCACTCAGTGATTTGGGTGCGGGGTTTGTGCTGGCGACACACGACCTCGAGATTCGCGGCGCGGGCGAACTGCTGGGCGATACCCAAAGCGGTCAGATTCAGGAAATCGGTTTTTCCCTGTATACGGAACTGCTGGCCCGGGCCGTTCAATCTTTGCGGGCAGGTGAAGAGCCTGATCTTGAGGGGCCACTGAATGCCGGCGTCGATATAAACCTTCACATACCCGCATTATTGCCGGAAGACTACATGCCGGACGTGCATCTGCGGCTCATCCTGTACAAGCGCATAGCGAGCGCGAGTTCCCGGGAACAATTGAAGGACTTGCAGATCGAACTCATTGATCGCTTCGGTCTCTTGCCGGAGGCAGCCAAAAACTTGATGCGAATCGCGGCAATCAAACAGGATGCTTCAATGCTCGGGATCGAGAAAATCGATGCGTCGGAATTCGGCGGCTACATTCAGTTTGCCGGCCAGAGCCGGGTCGATCCTGTCTCACTGGTGCAACTTGTGGAGGAAGACAGCCAGACTTATCGAATGCAGAGCGCGCATCGATTACAGTTTCGAACGGAATTGAGCGATGCGGCTCAGCGATTCAAATTCATCGAGGAACTGCTTACACTGCTGATCTCGAAACCCGGCTCGGACGCCTGCCGGGCGCTGGCCAGCTAGTAGGCCGATAAGGTGGAATTTTTGGCAAAAAGAGGACATTCATGCGTGCTGCCTTCTGCGTAGCAGTCGTCGCACTCGCTGCAGCGGTGTTGCCGGCTTTTGCCCAGCAAGATGCTGAAGTCTTGCCCGGCGAAGAGACCGGCGAGGCTGTCGAGCCTGTTCGACGTTACACGGTCGAGTTGATTATATTTTCCTACGGCGAAGGCGCCTCCGCCGGCACGGAGATCTGGATAGCGGACGAACCGGCTGTTGAGGTAGCGCCCGATCCAGCCGACGAAGATTACTTTGATACGGATTTGTACGAATTTTCCGAGCCGGGCGAAGTGCTTGCAGAAATTGAAGCGCCTGCGATAGCGCGCCGCTACATGGACCTCGAGCTCGTGCTGCTCGATACCGATACCTTCACGATGAATCAGATCTACGACAAGCTGGTCGAGCTCGATGCTTACGAGCCGATCATGCGGGCAGGCTGGACCCAGCCCACCTATGAAAAAGACATGACGGCCTCGATCGGGCTACGCACGCTCGGCGATCCGCCGCCCGGGCTCGACGGCACCCTGACGCTGTATCTCGGCCGTTACCTGCATCTCGTGGTCGATTTGACCATGGACAAGGAACCTCCCCTTGCATCACCACCTGAAGAAACGTCAGCAAGTGTTCTGACATTCGGCGATTCCCGCATTCAGAACGAGTATGAACTGATCGATCAGTACGGTGAATTGTTGCCGCCACCGATCCGGTACCGAATCTTCGAGGACCGCATCATGAAAAACGGCGATATACGGTACTTCGACCACCCGAAGTTCGGCGTGATTGCCAAGATTACGCGCGTGGAGGAAGCCGAAGAGGAGATCATTGACGATACCGAGGACCTGCTGCCCGGCAGTTTGTTGAGTCCTTAGCCCGAGTGAGGGGGACATGCGCGACGCAAGCCGTGAGCGGGCCCGATGATAAGAACGGGATCCGTCCCCCCGGTTCAGTCGGACAGGGCCTTATCCAGAAAGTCGTCGGCGCTGGCGCCACCCTGTCCCGCCTGCATAAGGCAGTAATTCAACAGCATGGCGTTGCATAGCGTTTCATAATCCATTGTTTTTATTGACTTCTGTTGCATGCGGTTTTACCGTCTATCACTACGTTTTTCCGTATAATTCCGTACAGGAGTTAAAACCGTGCCAGATTTATCACGAAAACGATCACGCGAACGGCTCAAAAAACGCCGGGAACCGCACTGGATGCGCATGGCGAAAGGCGCTTATCTGGGCTTTCGTTGCGGGCCTGATACCTGGATCGCCCGACATAGGGATCGGGACGGCAATCAACACTACGAAGCGCTCTCAAACGCGACCGACTACGATAATGCGAAACGTCTCGCTGAAGAATGGTTTCACGATATGGGTTCGGCAGCGGTCCGGTCAGCTCGTCGCGGTACTGTTCGTACTGCCTTGGAAACATATCTTTCATATCTGAGGGAACAGGGACGCGATGCGACGGCCAGGGAGTCCGAACAACGTTTTGAATTGATCGTGTGGT
>JAZFPY010000079.1:0-7958 GCA_036444875.1 Woeseiaceae bacterium
TCGCGAGTTCGTCAATGGATTCGATTGCCATGCGGCTTTGATACCGCAGTCCGGCAGAAAAGGCCAGCGCTTAATCAGTGCACGGCCTGTCCTTTTGCGAACGCCCTGCCCGATCCGGGGCAGGCACCCCGGTTGATGCACAAATTGACGCAGCACGCCGCTGCCGGTGAAGACCGGTCGGCGAGGTATCTGGTTGTTTTTATTGTGTTTTCCAAAACCGACACGCAAATTCTCTTGTTCCAGATACGGGAAATGGTTGGCGGGCCTCGGGCCCGCCTTCTTGTGCGAACCATGGCAGCCAACGGCTTGTGACCGTGTTCACAACATCGCTGGAAAGGACATGCTGTAATACGTTATCGTTCAATGTCTTAACAGATTCAGGCTGGCCGGCGAACAGTATCCAGCGGCCAGCATGTGAGGACGACATGCTTCGCAAGAACGTAATTGCCTTCACCATGATGCTTGCAGTTTTGGCGGCAGGGATGGCGTTCGCGAGCGAAATCTATAAATGGACCGATGAGCAGGGTAACGTCCACTATGGCGATCGCCCGACGGGTGCTGCGTCTGAAGAGCGGCTTGACATTGGCTCGAGGCCTACGGATGCCTCCAGGGTTCAGGCACAAGTCCAGGCAAGTTACGACGCGAGAGCCGCAGCCAAAGAAGCGGCGGCAAACGAGCCGGCTGGACCTTCCCCGGAGGAATTGCAGGCACAGGCCCTGGAGCGCCAGGAAAAATGTGCTACCTATAAGGCCCGCCTGCAAAAGTTCGTCACTTCCCGGCGTCTGTACAAGCAAGACGAAAACGGCGAGCGAGTCTATCTCGACGAAGACGAGACTCAGGCCGCACGTGAACGTGTCGAGAATCAGGTCGCGAAATACTGCAGCTCCTGACACGCAGTCACCTGCATCAGTCATAACCCTTCTGTTCGCGTCCAGTGGTCCAACAAGGCTATAGTGATGGGTCCATCAATCCCGTCGCGACTCGCGTTACAATGCCGACATCGTAAGTGAGGAGGACCAGGCTTGGCCTCTCGACCCCCAGACGTCGACAAAGAAACCCAAGCGTATCTACCCGATTTCTGTGCCGCCGGCGCGATTTTCGTTGTTGTGCTTGTATCGGCACTTATCGCAATCGTTCTGACGCTTGCCTCGCACACGACGCCGGGCACATTCCTTACCGAGCTGGCGAAAATGTCGCTGTTTATTCTGTGGCTCGGTTTGCTGGGTGCGGCGATTCTTTGCCAGATCCGCCCGTGGGTCGAGAAATTCGGCCAGACCCAGGCGTTCGTCATCGCTTTTGTGCTGCTCGAATTGCTCAGCCTGGTGCTCGCGGAAATCGCGTTTCAACTGACCGGCATTTTTGGCGAGGCGGTCATTATCAATGACACGCACAGCGGATTTATTCTGCGCACCTTTGCGATCAGTTCAATTATTATCGCGCTCGCGATGCGATACCTGTATATCTCCAGCGAATGGCGTCGCAGCATCGTGCTGGAAGCACAGGCGAGGATAAGCGCACTTCAGGCGCTGATTCGTCCGCACTTTCTTTTCAACAGCATGAATACGATTGCGTCTCTGACACGAAGCGATCCGTCTCGTGCCGAGGAGGCTATCGAGGACCTTGCCGATCTGCTCCGCGCAAATCTTGGTGTCCAAAAAGATCGCACGACGCTGAAAGAAGAGCTCGAGATCGCAGCAATCTATCAACGGATCGAAAAACTGCGTCTGGGCGACCGTCTTAACGTTCACTGGAACATTGGTGAATTGCCTATGCGGGCGCTGATTCCCAGTCTGACCATCCAGCCATTGCTGGAGAACGCCATCTATCATGGTATCGAGCTGTTGCCCGAAGGCGGCGACGTTACCGTGACTGGCGTACGCAACGAACAGAACCTCGAGATTGAGATGCGCAACCCCGTTGCGGCGGATCGTTCGGGGAAAAAAGTTGGCAACCAGATGGCGCTGGCCAACATCCGGCAAAGGTTCGAACTGGCGTATGGCGGTAAAGCTACCGTCTCTGTGGAACAAACCGACGACGAATTCAGGGTAAAGCTATGCTTTCCTTATGATGAGCAGGTGGTGTGAAAATTCTGATCGTCGACGATGAAGCACTGGCGCGAGACAGGTTGAGCCAGATACTCGATGATTCAGATCAACATGATGTCGTCGGGGAAGCGGAAAATGGTGAACAGGCCCTCGAAATTGCGCGCACGTCAGCACCCGATGTGGTGTTGCTGGACATCCGAATGCCCGGCATGAACGGCATCGAAACAGCCCATCATCTCAATTCTTTCGAGTCGCCACCGGCGATAATATTTACAACGGCATACGATGAATATGCGATCGAAGCCTTTGATACGAGGGCCGTTGGCTATTTACTAAAGCCTGTGCGTCGCGAGCGGCTCGACCGGGCACTCGAGCAAGCCGCCCGCCTCACTAACATCACGCTCAGTGAGATTGCAAAGCGATCGGGGATTTCCGACCTCCGCAAGCATGTCTGCGCGCATACGAAGGGAGAATTAAAGCTTATTCCTGTTCGTGATGTTATTTGCTTCCGCGCGGATCAGAAATACGTGCGTGTACAACACCGCAACGGCGAGGACCTCATCGATGATTCTCTCAATCATCTCGAGCAGGAGTTCGCCGACGAATTCGTTCGCATCCACCGCAATGCGCTTGTCGCCGTCCGGCAGATTGACACGCTGAAAAAGACGGCCGACGGTCAGATTCTGGTGACTCTTCGAGAGGGCTCGCAGGACGAAGATAGCGGTCTGATTATCAGCAGGCGGCATGTCGCCAACGTTCGGCGCCGGATCAAGGGTCAGTAGTCGCATGAAGATCCGAATCGCAACGCGCAAAAGTACGCTGGCGCTCTGGCAGGCCAATCACGTCGCGGACGCATTGAGACCATTACCTGAGGTAACGAGCGTCGAACTCGTGCCGCTGACGACCCGTGGCGACGAGGTACTGGACCGCAGCCTGCAGAAGATCGGCGGCAAGGGACTCTTTATAAAGGAACTGGAAGTCGCGATGGAGGCAGGCGATGCGGATATTGCCGTGCACTCGATGAAGGATGTTCCAGCCGACATGCCGGAGGGCTTCTGTATTGCGGCAGTACTGGAGCGCGCAAATCCCGCGGACGCACTGGTCGGCAAGAATCTGAACGAGCTTGCACAAGGCGCGCGCGTCGGCAGCTCGAGCCTCCGCCGCCAGGCTCAGCTTCTGGCGCTGCGGCCCGACGTTCGCGTTCAAGCCCTGCGAGGCAACGTCAATACCAGACTGAAGAAACTCGAAGACGGTCAATACGATGCGATCATACTTGCCTGCGCCGGTCTCGAGCGGCTTGGCCTCGAGGCGCACATCAGTGAGATATTTTCGCCGGACCAGATGTTGCCGGCAGCCGCGCAAGGCGTAATCGGCATTGAATGCCTCGCAGGCCGGACTGAATTGCTGCAGATACTGAAACTGCTCGATCACGCGGCTACAAAAACTGTCGTAACGGCAGAGCGTGCCGTGACAAAGGAATTGCAGGCAGATTGTCAGTCTCCTGTCGCGGCGTTTGGCGAAACCGATGACTCGACCCTGAACCTGAGAGCGATGGTGGCATCTCCTGACGGACGCAAGATTATCCGCAAACAGGTATCGGGGCCGGCTGACGACCCGGAAACATTGGGCATCAGTCTCGCGAACAAGCTGCTCGACATGGGGGCAGGCAAACTACTGGCACAAACAGGAGCAGACGAATGAACGAGGCCGGACTAAGCGGATTCGTCGTCCTTGTCACGCGGCCCGAACACCAGGCTGACGAACTCGTCGCGGCCATTGAGGACGCGGGCGGAGAAGCGATTCGATTTCCGGTAGTCGACATTGAGCCGCAGGATTCCGCCGACGTGAGACGCTGCCTCGAGGCTCTGCCGGTAGCGGATATCACGATATTCATCAGTTCGAATGCCGTGATGTATGGCCTGTATTGCGTAGGCTCAGAAGAGACCGCCATCGCTGTGATCGGGCCGGCCACGAAGTCAGCCATCGAGTCAGCCGGGAGGCAGGTCGATATTTTTCCGGCGCAGGGGTATGACAGCGAGCACCTGCTCGCTGCAGCGGAATTGCAGGACGTCTCCGGCAGGATTATCAGGATCATTCGTGGCGACGGTGGCAGGGAACTCCTGGCCGATACGCTGCGTGAGCGTGGGGCAACGGTCGATTATCTGTCGGTTTATCGCCGGCTTACTCGCACATACTCTCCGAAACTTCTTGCCGGACTCGAGCACAGGTGGCGTGATGGGCAGGTGAATTGTGTGATCGCGATGAGCGTTGACTCTCTGGACAGATTGTTTGAGATACTGCCGGCCGGTTGCCGCGACTTGCTCGGGAAAACGCCGCTGGTTACGCCCAGCGCTCGTGTATTACAAGCGGCTTCAGATAAAATCCCCAATGCGAAGGTTTCGCTGGCCGACAGCCCACAAACAGCTGACATGGTGCGGGCGTTGATTGCGTGCCGGCGAGCAGAATCCGGATAGCCCCCGATGACCAGCAAAAATACTCCCAAGCAAAAGAAAAAAGCCGCGGCGACCAGGAAGGGAACGGCGAAAAAATCGCCTTCCCGGCAGAAGGCCAAAGCTGACGACACGGTAGAAGCCAAAACCGAAGCAGCACCAGTTAGTGTGGCGGAGGCCAGGGCCAAAAAGGCGCCTGTAGAAACGCCGGCCGAAGGGGGGCAGGACAAAGTTCGCCCGCAAGAGGGCGCAAGAGTGCAGCCTCGACCGAAGATGCCGCCCCCTGCGGCTGAACGTCAGCGCCGCGCTTTTACCGGAATCGTGGCCTGGCTCGCTCTTGCTCTCTCCGTCGGCGCACTAACAGGCGCTGCATACCAGGTTTTCGATAACTGGCGTACCAGCAAATCGGTTCAGGACGGCGATGCGGCACTGGCCCGGCTGAACAGAACACTCAACGCAACCCAGGACTCACTCACCAACCTGGAGCAACGGCTCGGCAGTCTGGCTGCGAGGGATATGGCGAGCGTCGGTGAACTCCAGTCTCTGGAACGGAGACTCAACGAACGTCTGCAGGATTTCGAATCGCTGCCGGGGCGGGTTGGCAATCTCGAGGGTTCTATCTCATCTTTACAGGGGATATCCACGGGTGTCCGCGACGCCTGGCTACTGGCAGAAGCTGAGTACTACATGCAGATCGCCAACGCACAACTGCAACTTGCCCACAATCCGCATCTCGCAGGCCTCGCGCTCAGCTTTGCCGACGATCGCCTGCTGCAACTGGCCGACCCGGCTCTGACCGAAATCCGTCGTGCGCTTTCCGATGAGCTGCGGTCAATCGAGGTCATGGAAAGGCCCGATATCGAAGGCGTAACGCTGATGCTGGCAAGCCTTGCCGGTGTCGTCGACTCGCTACCCCTGCGTCAGGAAGTCGGTGTGTCCGATGAAGAAACAGACGAAATCGATCCGAATTTAAGTGGCATTGACCGTGCACTGGCGTCGCTGAAGAGAGCTGTCGGGGCGGTTGTCACGGTTCGGCGAACCGATGAAGCGATGGAGCCGCTGGCAGCACCCGACGCCGTTTATTTTCTGCGGGCAAACCTGGCTTTGCAGTTGCAAGCAGCCAGACTCGCCTTGTTACGCAATGAAAAGGAAATATTCGAGCAGAGTCTTGACGACGCAGCGACCTGGATCGCCCGGTACTACGACACCGAAAGCGCGCCCGTACAGAGCACGCTTGCAACTATTGCAGAAATTCGAGACGGTTTATTTTCTGTCTCGCCACCGGATATTTCGGAGTCGCTGCGCCTCTTGCGACAGCACGTTACTCTGTCCGGATCGGCAACTCCTGCCGTCGCCGAGCCTGACTAAGCCGAGTATTTCACTGACATCGATACGATTTGAATACGGCTATGGATATTCCCCAGTGTTGACACTTTTTACTTTTCACCGGCTGTCGGGTTTGTGGCCGGGTCTCGGACAAACTTCGGGCTAATGAAATTCGGGTTACTTGTTGTAGTGGCGCTGGTGGTCAGCGCACTTGCCGCGCATTTCCTGTTGCGGGATCCCGGCTACGTGGTCATCAACTTCCAAAACTACCTGATAGAAATGTCCGTGCCGATCCTGTTGGCGTTTATCTTCCTTGTCGTTATCGGAGCCTGGCTTCTCGTAAAACTGTTTCGTGCGCCCAGGAAAATCGGCGAGGCGGCGGGCCGCTACAGGATGGGACGTGCCGGCCAGCGATTGACCAAAGGCGTGATCGAAGTTGCGGAGGGCAATTTTGCCAAGGGGGAAAAGCTTTTGGCCCGCGCCGCGCACGTCAGTGATGCGCCTCTGCTCAACTACCTTCAGGCTGCCCGGGCGGCACACTTGCTGGGAAATGACGAACGCCGGGACGACTGGCTCAAGCAGGCTTACGAACAGGCGCCCGAGGCCGCCAACGCAGTCCTGCTGACACAGGCTGAACTGCAGCTTGACCGTGAGCAGTACGAGCAGGCACTGGCCACTCTCAGGCGGCTCGAAGAGAGTTCGCCGAATCACAGCCACGCCCTGGATCTGCTCGGCCGGCTCTATTTCCGGCTCGAGGACTGGAGCCATCTGTCGGATTTATTACCCAAACTACGCAAACGGGGAAGACTCGACGAGTCGACGCTAGATAAGTGGTCAGAGCGCGTCTACATAGAGAAGCTCGACCAGGCAGTTGACGGCGATGCCATTCTGGCCGCGTGGAAGGAAATACCAAAGGGTCTCAAGAATCACCTCCCGCTTCTCGAAGCCTATTACTCCAGTCTCATGCGGACCGGCATGCATGAAAAAGCGGAGAAGGACCTTGTTGCCGACATCAAAAGGGAGTGGAGAGGGCCGCTCGTCCGGCTTTTTGGTATGGTTGAAGGCACCAATGCCACCAAACAGCTTAAAAATGCCGAGAACTGGCTCAAAAACCATGGTGAAGATGCCGATCTTTTACTGACCTCTGCCCGCCTTTGCCTCCGAAACGAGCTTTGGGGCAAAGCCCGAAGTTATCTCGAGACTGTTATCTCGATCCGGCCATCGCCGGAAGCGTATCAGGAGTATGGACGCCTGCTGAACCGTCTCGGCGAGGGCGATGCAGCGGCGGATGCCTATCGCACCGGTCTCGGCATGGTAGCCAGATCACCGCTGCCGGCCATTCCCCATCTGACCCCGGACCCCGGCGGCGATTCGTAGTAATAAGGGGTCGAACCGCTAAGGTACTTTAGGGGTCGAACCGTTAATTACCCTTAGCGGTTCGACCCCTAAATTTCATTGATACCAGCTACGGTTGACTACGGACGCTCTTGAGCCATTTGACCAGCGGCTCCCACTGCTCCCAATCCGGCCAGGCAAGATACTCTGGCAACTCGTGTATACCGAGGCCCCGTGTGTACGCCCGAACATAGTTCTGAGCCTCTCGAAGCGCTGCGAGGTAGGGCACCCTTGCAGCGGCCAGATAATCGTCGAGTTCCTCCCAGATCAGCGTGTACTCCCGGAACCGGTTTGCGACCACCCCGAATTTTGCCTCCCTGCGTTCGATCTTGCCGACCGACTTCAACTCCTTAAGAAAGGACTTCGTTGCCTGGATATCGATCGTCGATGGCAGTATCGGCACAACAATTGTCTCGGCATGCCGGACAAGGTCCGTCAGTTCGGGGCCATGCGATCGGGCGGGCGCATCGATGACGACAAAATCGGCGCTGCGCGGTACATGCTTGAGGCCCTCCTCGAAGGCGGCAATCGCCGCAATTGCGGGACGTTTATCCGGCCGTCTGTCGAGCCAGTCCAGGCTCGATCGCTGCGGATCATAATCGGCAAGCGCCACCGCATATCCTTCGTGTGCAAAATAGGCAGCGATATTAGTTGCAAGGGTGCTTTTGCCACAGCCTCCCTTGGCATTCATGACCATTATGTGCCGCATTTTTGTCCCCGGCGTGAATTTGAGGCGTTAGAA
>JAZFPY010000080.1:0-4826 GCA_036444875.1 Woeseiaceae bacterium
TGCTCGGGCTGGGGCCGTGTCGATTTCATGACCTGCAGTGACGGTGAACCACAGGTACTCGAGGTAAACACCGTGCCGGGCATGACCAGCCACAGCCTTGTGCCGATGGCGGCAAAAACTGCCGGCATCGATTTTGCCGAGCTTGGTTGGCGAATTCTGGAAACCAGTATCTCGCACCAGTCGGAACTGGTTCACATCGAGGCAGCGGCCAATGACGCGTAAACAGGCAATGAGACGTAAGCCGCAGCGGGCAGAAAGGGTCCGGCTGCCGAAGATCCCGTTGGCCAAAGTAATGACTCCGCTCATTGCGATAGGAATTATTTTTCTGAGCTACGAGTTGAGTGCCACGTTGCTCGACCGGCCAATCCGTTCAATAACGATTGAAGGTTCGTTTCAGCGCGTGAGTGCACTGCAAATTGAAGAAGCGATATCTGGCGCTCTCAGTGACGGCTTCCTGAGTGCAAATCTGTCCGAGATTCAGCGGTTGATTGTCACGCTGCCCTGGATTGATCAGGCGAACGTTGTCAGACGTTGGCCCAGCCGGCTCGAAATCAGTGTGATCGAACAGGTTCCCGCCGCGTGCTGGGGCGAGCGCGGACTCCTTAACACTCGTGGTGAGCTTTTCGTAACCGATGCACGCCACATTCCCGCCGAGCTGCCACGGCTGAGCGGTCCACCAAACCGGTCCGCCGAAATTGCCAGGCGCTACCTGGCGATTCGTGAGCAGCTGATTCCGCTCGGGCTGGACCTGCGTCGTGTTCACATGGATGCGCGTGGCGCATGGGAGATGACATTGCAAAACGGTGTCGATATCAGATTTGGCAGGCGGGAAATCGTACAGCGCACGGAGCTGTTTCTGGACGTAGTCGCAACCATTATTACAAGCCGTGCAGCGGACATCGACTACATCGACATGCGTTACAGCAACGGTTTCACGATTGGCTGGAAAAGCGGGTCTGGAAAACCTGCAGAGAATCGCGTCAATAAGAAGCCAAAAATGATGGCATCGCGAGGCACTGAGTAGTGTCGAAAAAAATCGATAAAAACCTCATCGTTGGGCTGGATATCGGCACATCCAAGGTCGTTGCGATCGTTGGTGACCTGAGTGAAGACGGTAATATCGAAGTGGTGGGTATCGGCACGCATCCATCCCGCGGACTAAAGAAAGGCGTCGTCGTCAACATCGAGTCCACGGTTCATTCGATCCAACGGGCGGTCGAGGAAGCCGAACTGATGGCAGGTTGCGATATTCGCTCTGTACATACGGGTATTGCGGGCAGTCACGTGCGGAGCCTGAACTCTCACGGCATCGTGGCTATCCGCGATAAGGAAGTCAGCTTCGGCGACGTTGACAGAGTCATCGATGCGGCGCGCGCAGTTGCCATACCGGCCGACCAGAAGATTTTGCATATCCTGCCGCAAGAATTCGTGATCGATAACCAGGAAGGCATTCGCGAGCCGATCGGCATGTCGGGCGTTCGTCTGGAAGCCAAAGTACATATGGTTACCGGCGCGGAAAGCGCTGCGCAAAATATCGTCAAGTGCATACAGCGCTGCGGCCTCGAAGTCGACGACATCGTACTCCAACAACTCGCCTCGAGTTATGCGGTGCTGACTGACGACGAAAAGGAACTGGGCGCCTGTCTCGTCGACATAGGCGGCGGGACGACGGACCTTGCCGTATTCCTTGGCGGGGCGATTCAGCACACGGCGGTCATTCCGATAGCAGGTGATCAGGTAACGAACGATATCGCCGTGTCCATGCGGACGCCGACACAGTATGCCGAGGAAATCAAAATCAAATATGCCTGCGCCTTATCACAACTCGCTAACCCGGATGAAACGATCGAGGTCCCCAGTGTTGGTGACCGTCCGCCCAGGAGGCTGGCGCGGCAGACCCTCGCAGAAATTGTGGAACCGCGCTTTGAAGAGCTGTTCGGCCTGATTCGAGATGAATTAAGACGAAGCGGCTTCGAAGAACTTATCGCTGCGGGCGTCGTTATTACCGGTGGCAGCGCCAAGATGGAAGGTGCAGTTGAGCTTGCTGAAGAAGTCTTCCATATGCCCGTGCGGCTCGGTGCACCGCAGTACGTCAACGGGCTCATGGACGTCGTAAGAAACCCTATACACGCAACGGGCGTGGGATTGCTTCTCTACGGTTTTGAAAGCCTCGTGCGGCGAAACCAGCGCGGTACACGGGGCGCTGGTAGCGTCGCCGACCGGTGGGGAAAGGTGAAATCCTGGTTTCAGGGCCAGTATTGATTTGACAGAAGTAACGACAGAGATTTTTGAGTGTTTGAAGAAAAGCGAAGTGAACGAGTGAGCAGGTTTTTAAACGAAAAATTCCTTAGCGGAGGGAACTAAAATGTTTGAATTGATGGATGCGCACAGCCAGAGCGCAGTGATAAAAGTGATTGGTGTCGGCGGCGGCGGCGGTAACGCCGTCGCTCACATGGTCAATGCAGGTATTGAGGGTGTCGATTTCATTTGTGCGAATACCGACGCGCAGGCACTGAACAGTGCGCGCGTGCGCACGGCGCTTCAGATCGGCTGCAACATCACGAAAGGACTCGGTGCCGGAGCCGACCCCGATATCGGGCGTCAGGCGGCAATGGAAGACCGCGACCGGATCCAGGAGGTCATCGAGGGTGCCGACATGCTCTTCATTACCACCGGCATGGGTGGCGGCACCGGAAGCGGGGCGACCCCGGTTGTCGCACAGGTTGCAAAGGAACTCGGCATTCTGACAGTTGCTATCGTGACGAAGCCATTCGTTATGGAGGGCCGCAAACGCATGACGGTCGCTGAGCACGGCATCGCCGAACTCGGCAAGTATGTCGATTCCCTCATTACGATTCCAAACGAGAAGCTCCTGACCGTTCTTGGCGGCGAGACAACTCTATTGGATGCCTTCAGGTCGGCGAATCAGGTTCTGCAGGGTGCGGTTCAGGGTATCGCAGAACTGATCACCTGCCCGGGGCTGATCAACGTCGATTTTGCCGACGTTCGCACGGTTATGGCGGAAATGGGTATGGCCATGATGGGATCCGGCTCGTCGTCGGGAGAAGATCGCGCACGCGAGGCCGCTGAAGCGGCGATCTCCAGTCCGCTTCTTGAGGATATCAACCTGGCCGGCGCCAATGGCATCCTCGTCAATGTCACGGCGGGGACGGATCTCTCCATCGGCGAATTCCAGGAAGTCGGCAATACGATCAAGGAATTCTCGTCGGACAATGCGACAATCGTCATGGGCACCGTTATCGATCCGAACATGACCGACATGATTCGGGTAACCGTGGTGGCAACCGGTCTGGGTCAGCAGTCCGCGCAGGCCGAGTCACCAATGCGCGTCGTGCGCCAGCAGGCTGCTGCCGTCGAGCCAAACTATCAGGTTCTCGACAAGCCAACTGTGCAGCGTAAACGGGCAGTCGGTGACGGTCTGGACGAAGCCGGCTTGCAGGAAGAGCTGTTGGATATTCCAGCGTTCCTGAGGCGCCAGGCTGACTGACACCAGAAAACGACGATGTCATACGCTCACTCGGTGTAATCGTCGTTTCTCCGCTCGGCCGGCCCGGGGGGTTTTTCCGTCGGAAACCTCTGGGCCGGCTGCTCCTGGACATGCCGCTCGCCCGGGAAACAATACCGCCGTTGCTCCGCTCCTTCGGGGTGCGTGATTCAGGCCGCATTTATGTTGCTGATATTTGATGAAATTTCCGGCAATGTGATACCCTCTCGCGCTAATCTGTGTGAAACAATTGCCGTAAACCTTTAAATCTCGGTGGTTGCGCAACAGTGGCCGACGTCACAATGTCGGTTTTTTTGGGGCATCGATCTTTTTTTGAGTGTCAGTGGCCTGTCAATGACGGGCTGCGACGAGTGTCAGGCGCGAACAGGCGGCCGGCAGCCAATACCCGGGACCTTGTGGCTATGCTGCGACAACGCACAATAAAAACGGCGATTCGTGCTACTGGCGTCGGGCTGCATACCGGCGAAAAAGTCTATATGACCCTGCGGCCGGCAGCCGTAAATGCCGGAATTACGTTCCGCCGCGTAGATCTCGACAAACCGGTCGATATCAAAGCCGACCCGAGACTGGTCGGCGAGACGATGTTGGGTACAACGCTGATAAAAGACGGCGTCAAGGTCGCGACGGTTGAGCACCTGATGTCTGCTCTGGCCGGACTGGGGATTGATAATCTGACGGTCGATCTATCGGCACCCGAAGTACCAATAATGGATGGCAGCGCTGCACCCTTCGTTTTTCTCCTGCAGTCGGCGGGCATTGAAGAACAGCAAGCGGCGAAGCGGTTTATTCGCATCAAGAAAAAGATCCGGGTCGAGGACGGCGAGAAATGGGCGCAACTGACGCCGTTCAACGGCTTCAAAGTCAATTTCGAGATTTCCTTCAATCACCCTGTTTTCAACAAGCTTAGCCGGGACGCCTCGATCGATTTTTCATCGACTTCTTTTTTGAAAGAAGTCAGCCGTGCAAGAACGTTTTGTTTTCTCCGGGACGTCGAGACTCTGCGTGAGCACAACCTGACGCTGGGCGGCAGCATGGATAACGCAATCGTGCTGGATGACTACCGGATTCTGAATGAAGACGGACTGCGCTATTCGAACGAGTTCGTCATTCACAAGATTCTGGACGCAATTGGCGACATTTATCTGCTGGGACACAGCCTTGTTGGTGAATTCTCAGGACACAAGTCCGGACATGAACTCAACAACAAGTTGTTGCGTGTTCTTCTGGATGATGCGACGGCATGGGAAGAGGTGACCTTCAAGGATTCCCGCAAAGCGCCGATTTCGTACGCAGCACCTGC
>JAZFPY010000081.1:0-7149 GCA_036444875.1 Woeseiaceae bacterium
TAGATGTGTCTTCAAGCACGGACGGCCGGCGGTCCGTCAGTATCGACATGACATTGACGGCACCCGGTTGCGGCATGGGCGAAATCCTCGTCCAGGACGCGCAGGAGAAAATTGTCGTCATTCCGACCGTTGCCGATGTGCGCGTTGAACTGGTCTTTGATCCTCCATGGAATCAAAGCATGATGTCCGATGAAGCAAGGTTGCAAACCGGATTGATGTAAACGCCTGCGATCGGTAAGCAGTGCCTGACATGAAGACACTTACAATACTCCGACACGCAAAATCGAGTTGGAAGAATGCCAATCTTCATGACTCCGATCGTCCGTTAAACCGCCGTGGCCATCGCGACGCTCCCGTCATTGCGGAGCGAATCAAGCAAATAGGGATCAGGCCCTCATTGATTCTGAGCAGTCCGGCTGAGCGTGCATGGACAACAGCGAAAATAGTCGCCAGGGAAATCGGTTACCCCGCAGAATTCCTGCAACAGGAAGATCGCCTGTATCACGCATCCGTCAGCAGTCTCATGAAACTGATCGCCGAACAGGACACCGGGTTCAACAACCTCATGATCGTTGGCCATAATCCCGGGCTAACCGACTTCGCCAATTACCTTTCACCCAACTTGACGGACAACATTCCCACCTGCGGTTTCGTGTCATTCACGATCGACCTTGAAGACTGGAATCTGGACCGGGGCATAGAGACCGAATCGGTGATCTACGAATACCCGAAACTCGTAGCAAAAAAAGCTTGAGCGGAACCGCCAGTCTGGAAAATCGCCCGTCAGGACGGGCTCCAACAGATGCTAGCAAACGTATCGTAGGAGCCCGTCCTGACGGGCGATTCAGCATTCGGGGACATTGACGGCCAGGCCGCCCTGTGATGTTTCCTTGTAAATCGTCGACATATCCAGTCCAGTCTGTCGCATCGTGCTGATCACCTGATCGAGCGAGACCTTGTGCGATCCGTCGCCCTGCATGGCGAGGCGTGCTGCGTTGATTGCCTTGACCGAGCCCATCGCGTTCCGTTCGATGCACGGGATCTGAACGAGCCCACCGATCGGATCGCAGGTCAGTCCGAGGTTGTGTTCCATGCCGATTTCTGCGGCGTCTTCCAGCTGGCTCGCGGAGCCGTTGAACGCGGCGACCAAACCGGCTGCGGCCATGGAACAGGCGACACCGACCTCACCCTGGCATCCCATCTCCGCGCCGGAAATAGAAGCGTTTATCTTGTACAGAATTCCGATCGCCCCAGCTGCCAGTAAGAAGCGCCGGACGCCCTCTTCGTCGGAGTCTGCAACAAAATATTTGTAGTAGTGCAGTACGGCCGGAATAATACCGGCCGCACCATTGGTTGGCGATGTGACGATGCGGCCGCCGGCTGCGTTTTCCTCGTTTACGGCAATCGCGTAGGTATTGACCCAATCCATCGTTTCAAGGCCGCTTTGGCTTTCCTGCGACTTGAGCGAGCGATAAAGTCGCGCTGCCCTGCGTGTCACGGCCATGCGACCTGGAAGCACACCGTCCGTGTGCAGGCCTCTTTGAACGCAGGCTTGCATCGCCTCCCAGATATTTGTGAGCTCTTGATCAAATTCCGCTTTGCTTCGCCAGCTGAGTTCATTCTGATAAACGAGTTCGGGTATCGATAGCCCGCTATTTTCAGCCTGCGCCAAAAGGCCCGCGCCGTCGTAAAACGGATAAGGCGGTTCACCGGACTGCATTGACGGTTCTTCCTCATCGCCGCGCACGATAAAACCACCGCCAATCGAGAAATATTCTTCAGTAAGGATGATCATGCCGGTGTCGTCAAAAGCCGTAAACCGCATGCCGTTTGTGTGGCGCGGCAGCGGCTCGCCGAAATCGAATACCAGGTCGGTATCAGGATCGAAGCTGATTGTTCCTACACCCCGCAAGTCCAGACATTGCCCGCTCCTGATATTTCTGAGGATCGTGTCTACTTCGTTGGGATCGACTGTCTCCGGATCGGCGCCGTTGAGCCCCAGCAGAATCGCCGAATCACTTCCGTGCCCTTTTCCAGTGTATGCGAGAGACCCATACAGCCTGACTTCCAGTTTGTGTACTGGCCCACCGCTCTGTGCAACCCGGTTGACGAACGCGCCTGCGGCTTTCATCGGGCCGACCGTATGCGAACTGGACGGCCCGATACCGATTTTGAAAATATCGAGGATGCTGATGGACGACACAGGTTTGAGACCCACTAGCCGTCATCGAGCGACAACAGGGTAGCGTTGCCGCCAACGGCCGAAATATTGTTGCTAACCGAATACTCAGTACCAAATCTCGGCAGGTAATAGGGTCCACCGGCCTTGGGCCCGGTTCCCGATAAGCCCCGCCCACCAAATGGCTGGACGCCGACGACCGCACCGATCATGTTGCGATTGATATAGATATTACCGGCCCCGGATCGCTCCGTGATAGCCCTCGTGCGACTGTCGATTCGGCTGTGCACGCCCATTGTCAACCCATAGCCCAACTGATTGACGGCATCCAGGATTTCCGCAAGTTTGCCGCTCGAATATCGGATGATATGCAATACGGGACCAAAAACTTCATGTTGCACGAGATCCAGACTGTCGATCTCAATGACGGTCGGTGGATAAAATGTTCCACCATCTGATTCTTTCGGAACTTCGCACTGATAAATCATGCTCGCTTTATTCGAAATGTCGGCAACGTGTTTTGCAATAGCATCTCTTGCTTCCGCACCGATAACCGGTCCAACATCCGTTGACAGATCGGCCGGATCACCAATTCGCAGCTCTTCCATGTGCCCGGATAGCAGTTCGATTATGCGGGGTGCGATTTCCTCCTGCAAGCAAAGTAGTCGAAGTGCGGAACATCGCTGGCCTGCACTGTTGAACGCCGACAAGACCGCGTCGAGCACTACCTGCTCGGGTAGCGCCGAACTGTCGACGAACATCGCGTTCTGTCCGCCGGTTTCGGCAATTAGTGTCGCGATCGGCCCTTCCCGGTTGGCCAGCGCCCGATTGATGATCCTTGCAGTCTCGGTCGAGCCGGTAATCGCAACGCCGGAAACCCTCGGGTCCGCCACGGCATGACCACCGATAGTCGCACCGTCGCCCGGCAGAAAGTGCAATACACCTTCCGGCACGCCAGCCTCGAGCAACAGCCGCACCGCCCGATAGGCGATCAGCGGAGTCTGCGCTGCCGGCTTTGCAAGTACCGCGTTACCGCTGGCCAGCGCAGCAGCAACTTGTCCGGTGAAAATGGCCAACGGAAAATTCCACGGGCTTATACACAGAAAAGTTCCACGTGCGCGCATGCCTATCTCGTTTCGCTCACCGGTCGGGCCGGGAAGAATTGTGCGTTCGCCGTATAGCCGGATCGCCTGGACCGCGTAATAACGTAAAAAATCGACCGCTTCCCTCAATTCGGAAACCGCGTCCGGCACCGTCTTACCGGCTTCAGCAACGCAGATCGCCGTTAATTCGGCTGCATGTCGTTCAAAGAGATCGGCGGCTGCTTGCAATATCGCCGCCCGGTCCGCGGCCGGCGTCTGGTTCCAGCCGCGTTGTTCCGCGTCGGCAAAACCCAAGGCCCTGTCCACAGCATCGATATTCGCCGTTTGGCAGATTCCGACGACCTGATCCGTTTGCGCGGGATTGATCGACGGCACCTTCAAACCCGGGATTTCCTGACCGCCGACGATTGCGCATGCTGACAGGCTCTCGGCCGACGCCTTTTGCATCTCATCAAGAAATTTTGCCGTCAGCCGGCGATCCGGCAGGTTGCGGCCACGGGAATTTTTTCGTTCCGGTTGAAAAATATCCAGCGGTGAAGGAATTCTCGGATGAGGTTTCGACTGGCCGGCGATGGCGATGTCGATCGGATCCGCCACAACGTCGCTTACGTCAATGCTCTTATCGACGATGCGGTTCACAAATGAGGTGTTGGCGCCGTTCTCCAGAAGACGACGCACGAGATAAGGCAACAAATCCTCGTGATTGCCCACCGGCGCATAGACACGACATGCGCGGGCAAATTTCTCGGGGTCGATGAGCTCGCCGTACAATTCTTCTCCCATACCATAGAGCCGTTGAAATTCAAAGTCGGTCCTTGAACCGGCGAAATACAGAATGCTGGCGAGCGTGTGCGCATTATGCGTTGCAAACTGCGCATACAATTTGTCTCCCGCATTGACGAGCAACCTCGCACAAGCGAGGTAAGAAACGTCCGTGTGCGCCTTGCGCGTGAATACCGAATAGCTTTCGAGCCCCTGCTCCTGGTCATGCTTTATTTCGGTGTCCCAATACGCTCCCTTAACCAGGCGCACGGGAATTCTTCGGCCGACCGTCTCGGCAATATCCGTCAGGAATTTCAGCACATCGGTGGCCCGCCGCAGGTAGGACTGAACAGCCAGGCCCAGACCTTCATAGCCCGCCAGTCGCTTATCTCGATAAACCCGTTCGAAGACTTCCAGTGACAGCTCGAGGCGATCGGCCTCCTCTGCGTCAATCGTCAGCGCAATACCTCTGTCGTATGCGTGCACTGCCAGTTCGGCAACGCGTGGCACAAGCTCGTTCATGACGCGGTCGTACTGAGTATACGAATAGCGCGGATGCAAGGCAGAGAGTTTTACTGAAATACTCGGCGCGGAAATTACGTCGCCCGAAGAGTCGGCGCTGTCACCGATGCTGTCGATGGCTGAGGTGTATGACTGCATGTAATGGTCCGCATCGACGGCCGTCAATGCTGCCTCGCCAAGCATGTCGAACGAATATCGATAGCGTATCCCGTTTTTTTTCTGTGAGACGGCGAGCGCTTCCTCGATGGTCCGGCCCATTACGAACTGGTGACCCATGATACTCATGGCTTGCCGCATCGCGGCCCGGACGACCGGTTCTCCGGCTCGACTCGCGAGCTTGCCGACATATTTTGCAGGGTTGGAAGTTGCCGTCTCGTCAAGGGTCAGCAGTCGGCCCGTAAGCATCAGGCCCCAGGTCGATGCATTTACAAAAAGTGAGTCGCTTTCACCAAGGTGATCCTGCCACCGCGCAGACGTGATCTTGTCTGCTATCAAACGATCCGCAGTATCCGCATCGGGAATGCGTAACAAGGCTTCGGCTATGCACATCAGTAACACGCCTTCCTCGGATGACAAATCGTATTGCTGTAAGAAGGCGTCGATGCCGCCTTCTTGCGCCGCCTGCCGGCGGACCGCACGCACCAGATTTGCTGCCGTGCCCTGAATTTTCGCCCGCGCGGCATGTCCCGAATCTGCAATCTCGATCAGCTCGTTGACCAGTGACTCTTCGTCCGCAAGGTACTTATCGCTTACGTGCCCCAAAGGCCCCGCTTTGATATAGGAATGATCAGTGAAACGCATCAATGAGCACCATTCAGCCGGTATCGATTGGGCTGGTTACACCGGAACAAGGGCGGCGATTATAGGGTATTGCGCGGCCGGCTTCAGTCCATACTCTTCAGCAAGCTCGCATCTGTCGACAACAAACATCAGTCTGGCTGCCGGCGACTCCGCTCACGAAGCTTCCGACGCGTATGTTTGTCAGGCTTGCCGCGGGTTCGTGGCATTTGTCTACGATCCTCTTTTATCTGTGCAATCACTTCCCGGCGCTTCTGCTGCGTCGCAGAATCCTCCACGTAACATTCCCGTGCCGCGGTCGCCGGCCCGCGGCGTACCGGCAATGACAGAATACTCAACTTGTACAGAAGCTGGTCTTTGACGAGTTCGACCGTATCTCCAGGCACGACCCGGTTGCCCGGTCTTGCGCGCTCCCCGTTAATCCTGACATGACCTGCCTGGACCGCGGCGGAAGCCAGCATCCTCGTCTTGTGAAAGCGGGTGAACCAGAGCCAGCGATCGACCCTCAGTCCGTTGTCATCCTTGTCAGCCATACGTCCCCGTGTCAATTCGCTCCTGATATACTTTGCGGCCTTTCAGCTCGGAGGGCAATCCCGTGCCCGGCAATTTTCTAGACGCACTGGCGGAACAAACAGAGGCGCTCAAAGCCCAGGGTCTCTATAAGAAGGAACGACTGATCGCAGGTCCACAACAGGCCGCAATCGATGTCCGGAATAACGGCGGCACGACACCAGTCATTAACCTCTGTGCAAACAACTACCTCGGACTTGCCAATCTTCCGGCGATCATCGAGGCAGCGCACGCAGCACTTGACGAGTACGGCTATGGCATGGCTTCGGTCCGGTTCATTTGTGGAACGCAAACCGTCCACAAGCAACTGGAAGAACGCATCAGCCGTTTCCTTGGTACCGAAGACACGATTCTCTATCCATCCTGTTTTGATGCGAACGGTGGTCTTTTCGAGACCCTGCTTGACGAGGAGGACGCCGTCATCAGCGATGCGCTCAATCACGCCAGCATCATCGACGGCATTCGCCTTTGCAAAGCAAAACGTTTTCGATATCAGAATAACGATATGAATGATCTGGAGTCCCAGCTCAAAGCGGCAGGTGATTGCCGTACGAGACTGATCGCGACCGACGGCGTATTCTCGATGGACGGGACGATCGCGGATCTTAATTCAATCTGTGAGCTGGCTGACCGTTACGATGCGTTGACGATGATCGATGATGCGCATGCTGCCGGATTTCTTGGAGACAATGGCAAAGGAACACACGAGTACCGCGATGTCATGGGCCGAATCGACATTATTACCGGGACACTGGGCAAGGCGCTGGGTGGAGCGTCAGGCGGCTATACATCGGCGCGAAAAGAGATCGTCGCCTGGCTGCGGCAAAGGTCCAGGCCGTACTTGTTTTCCAACTCGGTTGCTCCCGCAATCGCAGCGACTTCGATTACGGTGCTCGATCTGCTTGAGAACGACGCAAGCCTGCGCGATCAGTTGTGGGAAAATACAGCTTATTTTCGTGACAAAATGACGAAGCTTGGTTTCGAGCTCAAACCCGGCGAGCATCCCATCATCCCCGTAATGCTCGGTGACGCCAAGCTCGCAACGACAATGGCCGATCGTTTGCTCGATCGCGGGATCTATGTGATCGGGTTTGCCTTCCCGGTCGTGCCGAAGGGCCAGGCACGCATACGGACACAGATGTCCGCCGGCCTGACCCGTGATCACCTCGACCAGGCGGTAGGCGCATTTGCCGAAGTCGGCCGTGAACTGAAAAT
>JAZFPY010000082.1:0-4376 GCA_036444875.1 Woeseiaceae bacterium
CATGGCCGTGGCTGACCGCCGAGTATGCGCTCATCATGTCGAGGTACTTGTTACCTTCGTCGTCCCAAACAAAGACACCTTCACCACGGGTCAATACCACCGGCAGGGGAAGATAGTTCTGCGCGCAATAGCGTTGTTCAAGTTCAATTCGGGAATTCATCGGGCTCAATACTTGGTACCGGCAATTGTTTCGTCAAAAGTGTCAGTGGACTACATAAGGTCATAATTTTACAGCAATAAAGGGCAATCAGGCCAGTTTGGCGGCATTCGGATGCTGCGGAATTCGGCCAGCCGGCAACTTGCCTCGCCTGTGATCTTGAAACAGGCTAATCAGATGGCCGACGCAAAAGCCCAGGCGACCAGCCCGTGAACGGGCAGCAAGTAGTGGAGCTCACCTTGCCGCAGCGTTCGATCGAACCCGAAGCGGGCGAGACCATCGTCTGTTTCGTGCGTGCGCAGCGATCCTCGGCAACGGAGACTCATAGTGCGCCGGTCGGTTGAAAACACAAGCTTCGACGGTCCTGCCGGACAGCTCGAGGGTCTGCTTGAATCAATGCGGGGCGCAGCGCCAGTCGCGAGCGCAGTGATATGTCATCCGCATCCGGTGTATGGCGGCACGATGCACAACAAGGTCGTTCACACACTGGCTCGTGCATTCATCGGCCAGGGGTTCAGTGTCCTGCGGTTCAATTTTCGCGGTACAGGCCAGAGCGAGGGTAAATATGACGAGGGCCGCGGTGAATTGCTGGATGCGCTCGCGGCCGTCCGATGGATGCGGGAACGAGCACCGGATTTGCCGGTTTGGCTTGCAGGATTCTCATTCGGCGCAGCGATTGCCATTCGCGCATCGCTTGAAACTGAACCCGAGGGACTGATCAGTGTTGCGCCGGCCGTTTCACCTTTTGCAGATAAGACGGACTCGCAACCCGGCTGCCCGTGGCTGATTATTCACGGCGGTCAGGACGAGGTAGTTGATATTGACGAAACAGTGGAATGGGTTAACAAGCTCGAGCCGGGCCCCGAATTAACCGTCTTCCCGGATACGAAACATTTTTTCCACGGCAAACTGGTGCTTCTGAGGCAAGCGGTAGAGACCTTCGTCCGGGAGAATCGTATTTAGCCCGCATTGCGGGCTCCTGCAATAGAAAGGCCGCTTAATTCGTATAAAATTTTCGCGTGAAGCGAACGTCCGATGCGTCCGTCGCCCCTTCCGGAGTAATGCTGATGTTGAATACCAGCGTCTCACGATTTGCTATGGCAGTTTCGCCGATATAGTAAATGGCTTCCTGCTCCTGAATCTTTCTCATCGTGACATTTTTGAGCTGGCCCGCCAGGTTGACCGTCCTGACTGTGACTTCCGCCGGTACCACGGTCGCGGTGCCTTCTTTGAGAACAGACACAGTCAACATAACCCGATTCTTGCTGCGCACGATGCCGTATGCCCGGGCAACGTCAGGCGCCAACTGGTCGGTCGATTGTGCGCTGAAATGGACGACGTGATCGCCGATATCAACATCCGAGGCTGATGCGGGCTGCGCCTGGGGCACGGTCGCATTTCCCCCCGGGCGCCCACAGGCGATAATCAAGAAAAGGATTGACAGAGCGACCAGTGCGTTTATGACCTTCATCAAACTTATCTCCCTGGTTTTTCTGCTTCAATCACTATAAACCATTGTTGCCGCCCATGCGCCGCCTGTCTCAGACGTGAATAGGTTTCAGCGTCTGGAGAAAGATGACTGCCGCCTGCAGGAGAATAATTGCGAAGACAGGCGAGATGTCGAGGCCCCCTATCGATGGAATGATTCGTCGAAAAGGACGCAGGACGGGCTCCGCCAGCGTGGTCAACAGGGCAGTGGCGTAATTATGGGTATGGGGCGCAACCCAGCTCAGTATTATTTTGATAAGAATAACGAAGAAAAACAGGTTCAGGCTCAGGGCCGCCAATTCAATGAGGGTCGTCACCATAATTGGAACGGTGTCGACCCTGTACCCGCCAATTGTGAGCAATAGAAGTACGGTAAGAAACTGAATGACGTAGGCGACCAGAATCGTGGAGGTGTCCAGCCGGCCAATGGACGGCACAAAACGGCGCACGGGCACGACGAGCGGCGATGTGATGCGCAGGATTCCCTGGGCAAGCGGGTTGCGAAAGTCAGCACCGAGTATCGGCAGCCAGAATCGCAACAACAACACCAGCAAGTAAAGCTGGGTAAGCGTTTTGATAATAAAGTACAGAGCTTGTGACATTTCTTGTGCCGTCTTGTCAGGTCTGGCGGGAATCGGCCTCGTCAGCCAGGGCGGTTGCTCGATCTCGCGCGGCCTCTATTGCTTTGGCAAAGATACCACGAACATCTGCGGCATCGAGACACTCGAAGGCGGCCGTTGTTGTGCCGCCCGGGGATCGTACCCGTTCAATAAGCGATGACATCGATTCCGTCTCGGCTGACGCCAGTGCTGTCGCACCACGCGCAGTTTCGACTGCCAGGGACCTCGCGGTCTCAGGATCAATGCCGAGACTGATTGCCGATTCGATCATCACGTCGATTAATAAATAGAAATAGGCAGGTCCTGTGCCGGACACCGCAGTAACGGCATCCATCAGCGATTCGCTCTCGAGCCAGACGACCTGGCCGACGGCCGACATGACTTTCTCAGCCAGGTCACGGCCGATATCGTCCGTCAGCGCGTTCGCAAACAATGCCGAAATGCCCTGATCAATAAGTGCCGGCTGGTTGGGCATCACCCGAACGATGCACATGCCGCCACCAAGCCATTTGTCGATATCGTCAATTCTCGGTCCGGCAGCGATGGAAATAATCAGCGGCTTGTGCTCCTGCACTATCGAAGCCAAATTACGGCAGACGGCCTGAAGAATCTGCGGTTTGACGGCGAACAGCAGGGTTTCGGCCTGACCCGCAACCTGGGAATTGTCGTCACTGAGCGATACTCCGTAGAGTTCCCGCCGGAGAAGCTCACACTGCTCAGGTCTTGGCTCGGCGATCAGGATATCCGTGGCATGCATGCCGCCCCGGAGTAGCCCGGCCGCTATCGCCCGGCCCATATTGCCGCCGCCGATAAGCCCTACCTTGTGATTGATCATCTCAAACCCCTTCAACCCGAATATTTACCACGACGAAGTGCGGCCCTCCGGAGGCCGCACTTCGTCGTGGTAAATATTCGGCTTAAACCCTCGCGTCACGCTCGCTGGGTCTCCCTGGCACCAAAGAGAGCCGTGCCGATGCGAACGATGGTGGCGCCCTCGTGGATCGCCGCCACATAGTCCGCCGTCATTCCGATCGAGAGCGTATCAGTATTGATCCCGGATTCTCGCAGTGAGTCGGCCAGCATCCGCATTTGCGCAAAAGGCTTACGCTGTTCCTCAAAACCCTGTCGAACAGCGGGTATGCACATCAGGCCGCGGAACCTCAAGCCCCTCAATTCAGATACTGCCTGAGCCAGCTGTAGTACTTCTGCCGCCGGAACGCCGGCTTTCGCCGCTTCCTCGTCGATATTGACCTGGATACAGATATTGAGGTCATTAGCATAGACAGGCCGCTGCCGGCTTAGTCGCTCTGCGATTTTCAGGCGATCGACCGTGTGAACCCAGTGAAATCGCTCGGCTACGGGCCTGGTTTTGTTGGCCTGGAGGTGACCGATAAAATGCCAGATCAGATCATCCCGGCCGGCCTCATCCATCTTCTTCAGCCCTTCCTGGACGAAATTCTCGCCGAAATCGCGTTGGCCGGCTGAGGCGGCCTCCAGCACACATTCCACGGGCTTTTCCTTGCTGACCGCGAGGAGCCGGATTTCCTCCCTTGAGCGCCCAGCATTAGCGGCAGCTTGTGCCAGCAAATCTTGGATTTTTCGAAAGTTTTCCGTGACTCTAATCACGTTTTGCTCCGAGTGCTTCGCTATACTAGGCAGCCAACGAGTGCCGGGTTATGGTAAGTCCAGCACCTGCAATGAGGGAGAAACATGGCCGTCGACGTTGCACAACTATTGTCGTTCACGGTAAAGAACAACGCATCCGACCTGCACCTGTCCGGCGGGGTTCCGCCCATGATTCGTGTCGATGGCGACATCAAGCGAGTAAACATGCCGGCGCTGACCCATAAAGACGTCAATAGCATGGTGTACGACATCATGAATGACAAGCAGCGCAAGGATTATGAGGAATTCCTGGAAACTGATTTCTCGTTCGAGATACCCAAGCTCGCCAGGTTTCGCGTCAATGCCTTCAACCAGAATCGCGGTTCGGCCGCTGTTTTCAGGACGATTCCCTCGGAGATTCTGACCCTGGACGACCTGGGTGCGCCGGCCATATTCAAAGACATATCGATGCACCCGCGGGGCATCGTGCTGGTGACCGGCCCGAC